>CAQBGY010000058.1 GCA_948759685.1 uncultured Eubacterium sp. | reverse complement strand
GATAATCGGCAACAAGTGTGTCAAGTTTCCGCATGACTGCTTTATCTCTTGTGTAGAGGGTGGCGGTCTGTTCTCCTGCGTTATAATTGACAATCGTTTCCTGCTCGTATCGTGAAAGTTTCATAGCGCCATATCCCCCTTTCCTTTGCTGTGGGTTCTGTGCAGTTTTCCCTCGGCAACTGTCGGCTGTTTCGCCTGTTCCTTTGCTTTGGCTAACCTTGTCTTTATGGAATGGTCACGCTCGGTCAGTTTCCGTCTTTTGGTGGTGGCGGTCAGTTCCGCACACGTTTTTTCTGACAGGGCATTTAATTTCTTCAATGTGCCGCTTACTATCTGCTTTGTGTCGCTGTCCTTTATCTGCGGAAGAATAGCGGACAGACTGGCGCACGTTTCCGCTTTGCTCTGCTCCCCAAACTGATAGATTAAGTTGATTTCATCAGCGTTAAAAGGTATCTGAAAATTTGCGCCCTCACATAAACGCTCCACGCCCACGCACTTAGGGAGATTTCTTGTCAGTTCGTAATTATCCCTTGCTGTGATTGTTCCATGACTGTCGGTCTGCCTTGCCTCAACTTCGCACTGACTTTTCTGCTCCAGCACAAGCCACTGGTATCTGTCGCTTTCTTTGGTGAATACAGTCTGATGCGCATTGGAGTGTGTCCTGCTACGGATATATTTGTTGGTGGTGCTGTAATAATCTAAAATCTGCTGTTCCTGCTTTTTGTTCATGGTCTTTGCCCTCCTGTGATATGGATTGATATGATTGATTGGTTTCGGTGCTTATATATGATTTTTTCTCGTTACTTGTCGGGAGTTTGAATTGCGGAATATCATTGACAGGTATTTCTCCGCTTGGGGAAACAGAAGTACATTTCATACAGTAATTACCGCATGAAAAAAGACTATAACCGTTGCTGTCATAGCCTTTTAAGGAATTGAGGAAGTCCCTTTCTTATTTATATTTGTTTGTCACCCCTCCGCACTATCCAACATCCGTTCCACAAACCACAGCCGTCACATCTTCCCTGTGCATAATCCCCTTTAACACCTTATACTGTGCCGCCGTGCCACTTTTTACTTCCGTCTGCCATTTCTTCGGTATCATGGGCAGGCTCTCATAATTCCACTTTTTCCATGCACCAGAATAGGCATCCGGCTGTGCAAGCTCCACCAGATGCCCGATGCACCATGAAACAAGGAAACCGTTCCCCTCCATGTACCCGGCTTTTCTTTCATTTGCGCCGATTACGTGGGAAACTGCCTGTGCCACACTCGGCTTTTCGGTTATCACTAACTTCATTTTATTTTCCTCCTGTCAATTCAATATCACATTCCACTTCGTTTCCCCATACATCAAACCCCTCTGTTTTTCTTCGGGCAAAAAGCTCTATCTTTGGCACACTGCCCATAAGCTGGTTAATCCTTTGATGCACCTCTGCCGGTTTCCTGCTGTGTTCTTCAATATGTGACATAACTACCTGATGCACCCCTGCATCCACACGTTTTGGTGAGCCTTTTGTTGCTAAAATACAAAGCTCTGCATTGCTGCGTGTCCAGTATCCCATGCCCCAAAAGAGCGATTCCCTCTTTTTATTCTGCTTTACCCATACAAACGCTACTGTTTTATAGGTAAACCCCCATGCCTTTATTACTTCCAGTCCTTCCAAAAGGCAGGGGAATGTTACCCATAGAAATAAGGCACAGTCCTTGTCTGCAATGTCAGCTACCGGAAGTGCCTTTATATCTTCTATGTCCATGGTGGGATAGTGGCTCTCTGCACTTCTTCCCATGCCTTTTTTAGAATACACCCTGTAGTGCCAGGGCGGATCCGCCAGAATAACAGAATACTTCTTTTCTCCCATGCTGTTAGTTACTCCTCCCCATTTTCAAAAAAATCATCTCCAGAATTATCCTCTTGTTCTTCCTCTTCGTTCTCGTATTCCTCATGATCCTCATCGTCCTCATCTTCGTCCTCGATAAAATCCTCTTTTTTCTTGCGGACTACCTTGAAATAATAAGCTCCTCCGATAAATGCTATTGCAAATGCACCCATGAGGATATAGGAAATGACCGGGTCCGGGTCCGCTGCTTTTTCTTCTGGTTCGTTTTCCTCTGTGCTTTCTTCATCTTCCGTATTTTCTGTTTCTCCGGTATTTTCCTCCGTCTGCTGTGTATCTTCCAGCTTTTCCCCGTTATTGTTCGGCAGTGCGTCTTCCCCTGCCGGGATTGCTGATTCCAAAGCTGCGGAATTTTTCGGCAGGATTTCGCTGTTATCGGAAGTGGCATTTAACAGGTCATTTTCCGTAATCTCTGTAAGGAAATATACCATTTCTTCCTCCCCGTCACGGTCAATAATCAGGTAGAAAACCTTGTCCGATGCCGTCTGGATTGTATAAAACTCTTTCCCCTGCCCGAACTGCTCTTTCTCTTTCTCCTTCTCCCCGCTTTCTGCCTTTTCCGCCGCATCCGCTTTGGCAAATTCCTTTTTCTTCTGTTCCTCTGGTGTCTTTGAAACGGTGTTCCCATCACCGTCCGTCTTGGTATGTTCTGTCACAGTGGCTGTAGCGTTCCCCGACTTGGTAGCTTCAGCATTGACTGGGAGCTGCTCCGCCGGGTTCTCGTCACTCTCGTCCGCAGGGTCTTTATAATAAGGGTTTTTCGTCTTATAGACTTCCGACATATTCCCGGCATTGTCCATAGCGGAAATGGTAAAATACTCATACCCTGCGTCAAACTGCTGTAAGCGGATATTCAGCGTGCCGTTTGTGAACTCTGTAAATTCATATCCGTTCACATAAACCGCCTTTACGCCAGAATCTGTGTCATGCACCTGGACGCTTAACAGCCCGTCGCTGACCGCCGCATTGAGCGTGGGCTTTGTAGTGTCAAAACACCTGACAGCCCTGCTTCGCTCATATGTATTGCCTTTCTGGTCTGTGACCTGCACATAGATGGTACAATTCTCTGAAATTTCCAGTTTTTTATCTTCCGTCACGTCCGTCCAGCTCCCATTCTGCCCGACTTTTGCCTGTATCTTCGCTGTTTCAAAGTTCCCCGTATGTACCGTATCGGATACGGAAAATGTTACGGTTGCTTTTTCGTTGTACCATCCGCTCGGACTGTTGATATGGATTACTACATTCGGTGTCTTATACCCACAATCCTTGTAATCGGCAGTGCATACTTCACAGTCTTTATCAAAATCATATGTGCTGCACCTTTTCTCACAGGTACATTCCGATTTCGGCACTTCATTTCCTGAAATGCTTTCTCCCTCTGTTTCCACTTCTGTGCCGCTTTCCTCCGCCTTTGCATCAATGACATTATTTCCGTTCATGGAAAATACCACTATGGGCATACAGAATAATACCGCTGATAAAATGAGCGATAACACCACCCTATAACGTAGCTTCATTTTTCTGTTCATGGCTTGCTGCCTCCCTTTCTGTTTGCTGTGCCTGCTTTTCCTCCTGCTCTTTTTTCTTTAGCAGATTTAAAATTTCTTCCTCGCTCACTTTATTTAACAGGATTAAACGTTCCAGAGAAATTTTATTTTTCTCAATAAATTTCATCTTCTCCGCATCCTCTGCCATCTGTAACTGGCTCTCCAAATCCTTCTGCTTTTCCTGCAAATCTGCAAGCTGCCCCCGGACTTTGGAAAGCTCTTTTTCAATTCTTTCCTTTGTCACACTCCAACCTTCCTTTCTGCACCGAATAAGGTGCTTTTTTATCGTCCTTTTATAAAAAAGCCTTACATTTACAGGTGCTTTTTTGATATAATCATTTTACAAAAACCTGAAATTGTCAGACTGAATAAATGCTTGACATCAATGTCCTTTCATTAAGAAGTCTTACATTCACAAGTGCCTTTGTAATAAAACAGTTTGACAATAAAAAAGCCTGAAATGCTCTGCACTCCAAGCTGGTCAGCGTGACGATTCCACGTTCTGGTTTATGACATTGCCACCTATGGTATTTATCCTGATATTGTCAGGCTTTTTTATGATTTTTGCTTTGTGGTTGTCATACTTTTTTATCATTCATTCGTTGCGATAAATGTTGTCACACTTTTTTATGAAAATGTCATACTTTATTCTCATATTGTCAAACTTAATTATTATCAGACAATCAATTTCCTGATATCCTGCCAAACGCATAAAAGTGGCTCTGCCAGTAGGACGTATTGATGCTAGCATATTTAATCGGATCTCCACAATGTATCATTGTCCCATTGCCACAATAGATTCCTACGTGGCTCACAGGCCCCGCCGAGTTGTAAGTGCCTGTGAAAAAGATAATATCCCCCACTTTTGCATCTGCCACTGAAACCGAGGTACACTGGTCATAGATGCCCTGTGCAGTAGTACGTGGCAGGTTATGCACCCCGCTGTTGGTAAACACCCAGCAGACAAAGCCAGAACAGTCAAAGCTGGTGGACGGGCTTGAACCGCCCCATACATACGGATAACCTAAATACTTTGCGGCTTCTTCCATAAGCGCCTGTACTGCCGCATCACCGTAAGAATCAGGCGGTATGGCATTTCCCCCGCCGCTTCCCGGTGCACCTGTTTCTCCATAGAGCGTTCCTTCCCCTGCTTCAAAATAAAATAACGGGTTGTAATATTCCCCGTTATACAGACATTCGATATGCAGGTGGCTTCCGGTACTGCTCCCCGTATTCCCCGTTGTCCCTATGGTATCCCCATGCTTCACCGCCTGCCCCGCACTGACGCTTAACGTGTCCATGTGGGCATACTTGGTACAGTAGCCTTTGCTGTCCTCAATCACCACATAATTCCCATAATAACTGTCGTAAGCGGCTGTCGTGACTGTGCCATCCATCGCCGCAAGGACGGTTGTTCCTGTCGGCACTGCAATATCAACTCCCCTGTGGAACTGTTCATCTCCCATTACCGGATTGATGCGGTAGCCGTAATAGCTGCTCACATAATTATACCAGTACAGGTTTAGCGGCGTATAAAACTGCTGTGTCAGCCCATGCGTTTCATTATAAAGTGCATAGATTTCTTTCTGCTCACTGTTCATGTGTCCGGCAACAACCACGTTCAGGTTTTTGGCGGTCAGCGTAACCTCCAGTATGGTTACGGTATATTCTTCTTCCTCCTCATAAGTATAGGTTTCCGTGCTTGTCGTGCCGTCAGCATTTGTTACTGTCCTTGTGCCTGTCTTGGTTACTATCCTTGTCCTTGTTTCTTCGGTAGGGTTTAAGGTCAGTTCATACATCTCGTCAAAAAGACTTTCAATTTCACTCTGCATGTCTGCCACCGTAAACTCCGTATAGACTGCGGAAAGGTAGCTGATGAGTGCAAACGGGTCATGACCGATTGCGTCAAGGTTATAGCGGTATTCGTCATAGTCCGGGTAATCCGTTTCTATGGAATCAATCTCTTTCTGCAATTCCATTTCAAATTTTGAAAAAGTTAAATCCGCAGCGTCAATCTCTGCCGGAACACTCATGTAGCTCCCTGCCAGCGTGGTACTCATACCCTCCGAGAACATCGCCCCACAGGACGATATGGAAGTCATTATCATAATGAGAAGAACCCCGAAAGCCGCAACTGTCACAAGGAGTGAGGCGTGTTTTGCCGTTGTCTCCTGTATTTTTTTTGCTACCGTCGTAGTGAAATTGGTGGACTTCACAGCCGCTTCCTTTGTATTCTTCGCCACCTGCCCCGCACGTCTTGCCTTTGCATACTCACGCTTGATGCGCTGTTTCTGTAACCGTTTCTGGAGCTGCTTCTTTAAGGTCTTTTCCTGCATTTCCGAGTTTTCTTCCAAAAACTTCTGATAGCGGAAATTCACTTCTTTTTGGAACTGCTTTTTCTCCAGCTTTGCCACTTTCCCACGCTGCCGCTGTTCCTTACTCTTATAATGCCGTTTCACAAAGCTGTAAGCATCTTCGGCTTTCTGCTCCGTCTTATGTGCGCCCTCCACCGCAGAGTTTTCTTTTTCAGATTCGGCAACCTTGCCATGTGCATAATTGATAAACTCTGATCCGGCTCTGCCCGCAATCCTCTTTACTGGGCTGTCCTCCTTAAAGGGTTTATCCCTTACTACGGCGGTCAGCACATACTTTGCCCTGCCCGTTTTTTCATCAAAGACACGCTCTAAGGAATATTCCTTTTTCTTCGGCAGTTTCTTCCTTGCAGTTTCGGTCTTTTTCCCGACTTTCTCCGCCTTCTTTTGCAGCTTTTCTAATTTCTTGCTGCCCTGAAATTTCGGTTCTGCGCCATCGGTGAAAGGATTGCTTTTCGTAAATGTATTGTCCTTTGTCTGAAAGCCACTCCTGAAATCATTCTTTTCCGTGCCTCCCTTGTCCTGATTTGCTTTATCTGCCTTTTCACCAGAAGCACGCTCTAAGGAGTCTTCCTTTTTCTTTGGTGGTTTCTTCACTGCGTTTCTGGTCTTTTTCCCATCTTTCTCCGCCTTCTTTTGCAGCTTTTCTAATTTCTTGCTACCCTGAAATTCCGGTTCTGCACCATCGGTAAAGGGATTGCTTTCTGTAAACGTATTGTCTTTTGTCTGAAAGTCATGCCTGGTATCTGATTTTTTTGTACGCTCCCTGTCCTGATATTTACGTCTGCGGTATCTGCCCTTTTTCTCGCTTCTGTGGTAAGTATCCCTGCGGCGGTAATCGTCCTTAAATTCTTTTGCATTTTCAGCCTGTTCCTCTCCGTTGTCATTCGTAAAAGCGTTCTGTTCATGGGAAAAACCGCTTTCTGTTTTACTGTCAGCAATGTTGCTGTCTGGCTTCTCTTTCAGCCCCGTAAAACTATTTTCTTTCTGGAATTTCCTCTGCTGTCTGCGTTTTTTCTGACTGGATTTTGCTTTCTGTTTTGCCTTTTTCTGTGTATCACCCTGAAAACTGCTGTGGTTATCCCACACATCGGTACTGTCTGGTCTGCTCTTTTGCTTTGAACCATTCTGCTTTACAACTTCATTAGCAGATTTTTCCTGCACAGACTTCTGGACATGATGTCCAGAAGTTGTATCTGCATCCCTCGGCTGGTGTGTGCCGGGCTGCTTCTGCTTTGCTCTTTTTGCGGCAGTATTTTTCTTTGCGGGACTGCTGCCAGCAAAAGTATTTTTATCCTTTGCAAATTCAGCCGACAGTTTCTTTTTTTTTTCTGCCATTAAAATTCCTCCATATTTACCTGTTACTGTCAGTCTGCCCGTTCCGTTTCTTGTAACCACACGGGTCATAATCCTTAAAATCCTTTACGGAATAGAACAGCCATTTATTGTTTACCCATCTCTGCATCCTCCTTGTTTCCTTCGGTGCTGTGGGCTTTTCATATACCATCACATACGGGTCATATCCCATGTCACGCAGAGTGTAGATACGGTATAAATCCTGTTCATGGGTGCTGCCATAGTTGGTAAGGACGTAAACACGCCTTTTGCGTTTATCCTTTACCGTTGTCAGTTCTAAAAATCTCCTGAAATATGGTATCAGGTCATCTTCCGGGTTATCCCATGCGAAATGCAGCATTTTTGTATAGATTCTATTTAATAGCGCTGCTTTCTCTGGTGTAACCAGCCGCACGTCAAGCCCCTGCGTAAAGTCCACCTCTGCCCCGCTGTCCGCAAGCTGCTTCAAAAGCCTCTCCCAATCCGGGCAGGCTAAAATATTGGCATCAAGGAGCTTGATTTCTTTTTCGCCGCCCCAAAATTCAGACAGGTCAGCTACCGCCTCCGTCTTTCTTCCCTCCTTCTCCCCGACAATACAAAATCCACAACCACGGGGGCATCCTCTGGAAAGAAAACCGTAAGCTGTGCCTGCAAACTGCGGATACAGCCCGTAATCCGGGTGCATATGTTCCACAGTATCAGGCAGCTTATTGTCAAAACCATAGCCCGTGCCGCCTTTTATGACATGGTAAGCCTTTACGCTCCCTGCAAAATCTTTGGAATAAGTATCCGTGAATACCCTGCTCATATAAACAAGGTCATACCATTTTGTACTGTTGTACCATTCCACCGTATCGCCCCTTGCCTTATGGTAAGTAGACAGCTTCATCAGGCAGAGGTTAGGGAAACGGTGTCCGTCCACGTCAATCAGCCCGATTTTCAAGTTATTCTGTCCCCTTCTGTATGGTTTTGTTTTTCATGTTTGCCGTCCTCTTCTGCCGGGACGCATCCACTGCCGCATGCGTTAATGTTTTTATATTTCATTCCCCCTCTTTCTGTACACTTTCTTCTGGTTTCGTGTTCATAATTGCATAGGTCTTTGTATCTGTCGGGTACTTGTCAATAAATGGGATTACCACGTTGTCAAACAGGATAAGCCCGCTTCCCGGCTCGGAATTGGTCACATGGGCAAGCTGCTTCTCCGAAAGCCCCAGCTTGTCGGCAAGTATCGCCTGGTCTTTTGCGTTCTGGTTCAAGAGATAAACAAAATCGGAGTTTCCGAGTATGCCCTCGATTTCCTCCGATTTCAAAAAATCACCCACATTCTGCGTCAATCCTGTCGGTATGCCGCCCCATTTTCTGAACCTTTTCCAAATCTCCACCGAATAGATTGCTGTCTGCCTTTCTTTCAAAAGCAGGTGGAACTCATCACAGTAGTACCTTGTGGCAATCTTACGCTCCCTGTTCTGCGAAACACGGTTCCAGACTGCATCCTGCACGATTAACATCCCAAGCTCTTTGAGCTGGTTGCCCAAATCCCTGATGTCAAAGCACATAATCCTGTTCTGTGAATCCACGTTTGTACGGTGGTTGAAATAATTCTGCGAACCATGCACATACAAAACAAGGCTGTTTGCGATACGCACCGCTTTCTGCTTCGCTTCCTTCTGCATCTCCGGGGCTACGTCCTTCGGCTCATACTTTAACAGCGCATTATACAAGTCCTCTAAAATGGGCATATTCTCCGGTTTTGGCTCTGCAAAATACCTGTTATAAATATGCTTGATGCAGGTGTCGATAATGCCTTTTTCGTCATTCTCAAGACCGTTTTTCCCTCCCGCAATCAGATCACACAGCGTAATGATAAAGTCTGATTTCAGCTTTAACGCTTCCCTGTCGTTCTTATGGGAAAGCTGGATGTCCATCGGGTTTAAGAAGTCCTTTGAATTGGTGGCAAGCCTTACCACCTGTCCATTGAGCGCACCCACAAGGGCAAAATAGTCGGCTAAGTCGGGGCGATTGCTCGCCCTTTCTCGCCTAAGAACCGTACATGAGCGTTTCCACTCATACGGCTCAAGCATTTCATCACTCTTTCGAGCGGCTCTCAAGATAGATTCGTTGGCAGTCAGCATGAACATACGCCATGTTAGCCACTTCCTCCTTGCCACCGCAGGACTTTGGTACTTTAAAGAAAATTTCCCTCTCGTCCGAAATGTCCAGTGGCATTCCACAGTGATAGCAACAGCCGTCCTGATTCTTCCAGATTAGTTTGAATCTTCCTGTAAGTTTCTTCATTCCCTGATTGAACTTGCGTTGTTTGAAATATTCCGTATCAAGGAATGGGTTGGCTGCTTCCCTTACTTTTGTGTGTCGGACAATCGGCGTATGGTCTACCCGTATCAGCTCTTTTGTATCCGTGGAGAATACCCAGTTTTGGTTTCCCCTGCAATGCCAATACTTCGTAGAAATCCACCATTGCCCTTTCTTCGGATGTCGTCTTTTCGCCCATCTCCACAGCAGTTCGTAGAGAATATAATCTAAATGTGCAAATGCTTCATTCGCACATACAGACTGGTGGTAATTCGTCCATCCTCGGATTTGTTGGTTTAGCTTCATAATCAGCACATCCTGATTCCATACTTTTCCACGTTTCAGTATTGTGTCAGATAAGTTCCGCACGATTGTCTGTACGGATTTCTTTGACGGTTTTACAATCAGCTTTCCATTCCATTTTCGGAACGTCCAGCCTAGCATATCAAATCCGCTGTTGATGTGGGTAACTACTGTTTTCTCATCAGATAATTCCAAACCTCTTGTTTTCAGGAAATCCTTTATCAGCTCTTTTGCTTCTAAGGCGATTTCTTCTGTTGCCGCTGTGACAATGAAATCATCAGCATAACGCACCAGATTGACCTTATAGGCGTTTTTGAACCTCAAATCCACCTTTCCAAGCCTGTTGGTGTGGAATCTGTCCGATAACACTTTCTGCATACCGTCCAATGCCATATTTGCAAGAATCGGCGATATAACGCCGCCCTGCGAAGTGCCGTCCTCTGTCGGGAACAGTTCTCCCTTGAAGATAAATCCTGCTTTGAGGAATTGTTTTAGAACAGATTTATCCATAAGGATATTCTCAACCAGCCATTCGTGACTGATGTTGTCAAAACAGCCTTTAATGCCGCCTTCTAATGCCCATTCGGGCGATACCTTGCGTGACAGTGCCGTAAAGATATATTCGCAAGCGTCCTGACAGCACCGTCCTTTCCTGAAACCAAATGATTTCGTGTCGGCGGTTGTTTCTGCCACTGGCTCTAATGCTAAAGAGTATAACGCCTGCATTGCCCTGTCATACATAGTTGGAATTCCTAACGGACGTTTCTTTTTCTTATCTTTCTTCTCGATATAGACACGTCTTAACGGTTTTGCTTTGTAGTTTTTGTCTGTCAATGATAGGACAGCCCTCATCTTCATTGCAGGCGTTGACCAGATTTCCCCGTCCACCCCTGCGGTTTTCTTTCCTTTGTTTGTGGTCACACGCCTTACGGCGAGTGCTTTTGCATAGAACGAGTGCGCCAGTAGATACTGAAGCCGCTTCACTGTGTTCCATTTCTTTTCCTGAGTTGCCTTGACAATCCTGACTTGCAGCCTATTAACTTCCTGCTCCGCTTTCTTCCAGTCGATAGTTTTCCACTGCGTGGAAAGCCGCTTGCTGTCCGATAATCTCTCGGAAACTGTTGTTTCCGTCGTTGAATTATTACCGTTCATAGGTTTACCTCCATTCTTTGCCATGAAATACCGTGGGATAAGTCTGCACCCTTTCAGGTCAGGGCAAATCTTGAACCCCTATGCCCCGCCATTACAGCAGAGCCGTTCGCTTTTTATCCCGTTCCTCTACCCTCTGTGCCATTTCTCTGCCTTACGGCTTCGATACCTTAAATATAAGGAACACATAGGGCTTACCAAGTTCCGCATAATAAATAATTGTGAATGCCTTAGACGCCATCTTTGAGCCGGGAGGAATCACGTCCATTTGTTACGGTGTTGAGAAAGTCACCGCAACCACCTCCGCACCTTTTGGTGTAAGTGTATCAGCCTTATTTCACTTATTCCCTGTAACGACTCTTACAATGGTTCACATTACATTCGTCATAGCACTCTTATCCTAACAGTACGCCCGACTTAGGCTGTCAGGTTTCCCATATTGTCCCACAAGCTTCCCACCTGAACGTTACCATTCACGCAGATTGTGGTAGGATTACCCCAAATGGATAGGGTAGCTGACGACCAGCAATTTATTATGCGACTTCTTGTCGCACCTCTCCCTCCGGATCACAGATAATCACATCGTCCCCTGTCATAAGGAAACAGGATAAAATCTCCCTCTTTGCGGAGAAAGACTTCCCGGAGCCGGGTGTGCCGAGGATTACCCCGTTTGGCGTTCGGAGCTTTTTCCTGTCTGCCATAATCATGTTGTTGGAAAGTGCGTTCAGACCGTAATATATCGCCGGGGCAGGCATGAAAAGCTCCTGCGTACAGAAAGGCACTAAAATAGCTGTACTCTTTGTGGTAAGCACACGCTCAATCTCCGTATCGTTACAGCCAATCGGCGCACTTGCCATCAGCCCCTGCTCCTGCAAATACTGCATACACCTTAAATTGCAGTTTGCCTGCTGGATAATGCCTGACACCCTCTGCGTGATGTTTTCTAACGCCCTCTTGCTCCTGCCGTAACAGGTAATAAGGAACGTCATCTTGATAATCTTCTGGTTGCTGGTGTTCAAATCATCCAAAAGTTCTAAGGTATCTTTTTCATAAGTGATGATGTCTGTGGGAAGAATGTCCATGTCATAACCGGAGCGCACTGCCTTCTTCTGTTCTTCAATCTTCATTTTTTGGATATTGGTGAGTGCGCCCTTTAACATCTTGATTGCCTTTACCGGGTCCATCGTCTGCATATGGAGCGTGACTGTCAGGTTGTCATCAATGTCAAGCAGCTTCTTTAACAGCTCGTCATTGAACCTCGGCGCAATGATGTCAAGGTAGTGGACGCTCCCATACATCTTCCCCGATTTAAAGCGGCTCGGATAGCGGAAGTCAAACCCCGGCGGCGCTATGTAGTCCTTTATGCTCTTTCCCGACTCTGATAGTTCCTTAAAGGAAAAATGGAAAGGCTCCATTGTGTCCTGGTTAAAATATTCATGCAGGACACGCAGGCGCTCCTTCCCGTCAAGGTCTCTGGCATGGGTGCCGAGATTAAGGAAATTTTTGATCACATCGGCTTCAATACTGCCAAGTTTCGCTTTTGCCTCTTTGTATCCTTTTGCCTCAATGCCAAAAATAAGGTATTTTGATTTGATAATCCCATTGTTCCCCTTTGCTGCCTGTTTCTTTAACATCTCCGTGTATTCCTCACGGATATCATCAAAATCATCTCCCTGTAATGGTATGTCAAACTGCTCCATCAGTGTCTGTTCGTTAACCTGCCTGTTGAATAAGAACAGCTCGAATCGTATGGACGGGTCAAAGTAATTGATGAGCCTGCTGTACTCCTCCAAAATCTCACCCTGATCTTCTATTTCCAAAAGGTCATAGTTGATGTCAAAAAACTCAACCATTTTCGTATAATAATTGAAAGCCACCTGACATATCCCATCACGGTACATTTTTTTGAATGTAATCGTTTTCTGTGCGGTATCCGGTTTTTCCTGTTTTTTGTCATTCCCGGCAAGGATGCTTTTTAACTCCCTTAACCGCTTCTTCTCTGAAAAATTAAGCCCCGCTTTTGGCATGGCTTTTCTGCCCTGCGGCTTTTTCTTCAAGATAATGCACCTCCTTCTTGATTTTTTCCCTTTCCTCCAACTGCTTGTATAGGTTTTCCGATTTATAGGGACGTATCCCTGGCGTAAGTACCTTCTGCCTAAGCATGAAGTATAACATTTTCTCTGCCGGGAAGCCGTCTTTTTCATACATTGCCAGAAAGAAAAATGGCAGCATAAGGGCTACCATGATAAGCGCCGAAGCTTGTGTGCCTAAAACGCCCTTTGTCACAAGGTAAAAAGATATCCCCACCGCCGCTGCGCTCCCAAAGCAGATAAGCTGGCGTCTGGTAAGGTTCATTGCCACTTTTGTCTTGATGCCGCTTAAATCCTTTGGCACTGTTACTGATATTGCCATACACCGTAGATCGGAAATTTTTACATTCCGACATTTCCTCCTTTCTGATAAAACTATAAAATAACGGTCTAATGGGCATTCAGCACACTTTTGGCGAGCGAACCTGTCTTGAATAAGCTGAAGCACAGGATAACAGTATAAGCCGCCACTGACCAGAGCGCCGTGTGCAGGTTTCCCGCCACCGCAACGCTGGCAACGAGTACCGAATAGATGCCGACACAGACCATGATAAAAAATCCCTGAAATGCAAGGGCGCAAAGCCCCTTGATATAGTTGTTCCCGATGCTGCCCCATTCCCGGTTGCTCAAAGTGGCAAACGGAACCGGAGCCACTGAAATATAAAGGTATATCTCTATCATGCGCCCATATAAAATGACGGTGATGAGGACGGACATGATTTTCATACATAAGCTGACGATCATGGTTTCTATCCCAAGCCCGATCAGTTCCCCAATGCCCATAGTGGAAATCTGGCTGTTGAACATGGTTGTCAGCGTTGCTTCCACGTCAAGGCTTGTCGAGCCTGATATGGAAGCCGCCGCACTGGTCACGATATGGTTTCCCACATCGAAAATAGCCATCGTGATGTCAAAGGTCTTGCTTAATAACATCACTGCGACACACGCTTTCACGAGGTATCGGAAGAAAAACTCACTCCCTGCCTCGTGCATATTGTTTTTGTCCATTACCATCGTTATCAGTTCATAACAAAGGATTGCGCTGATAATCAGTCCAGCTATGGGGATCATGACATTCTCTGACAGGCTGCGTATCATGGAAAAAATACTCCCATTCCATGCGCTGGGAGTCTGCCCGACTTCCTCGGCGATTGTCCCGACCTTATCATTTACGTCTGTGAACATTGTGCCGAGGTTACCAAGCACCCACCCCTGCAGCATTTCCTTTATAAATTCAGTGATTTTGTCAATGATCGCCCCCATGAATTAGGAAAACAGGCTCGTAAGCTGTGGAATCACCGTCTGCGCCACGATTACAATGCCTCCTCCCGCCATAAGCTGCTTGACACCCTGGCTTTTTGCGCCCGGATTATCATTTCCATATCCTTCAAGCAGATTGATGACACCCCATACTGCCACACCTGCACCGATTGCTGTTACGACTGTCTTTAACCCTGTAAACACCGAATAACGTGATATTTACAGCCAAATTGTTCTGTAAATTGGGA
>CAQBGY010000057.1 GCA_948759685.1 uncultured Eubacterium sp. | reverse complement strand
TACATCCATGAGCAATATTTGCAAATGGTCCACCATGAACCAATGCAGGTGTATGTTCTAATGTCTGAATCAGATTTGGTTTCATGGCATCTTTTAAAAGCACTGCCATAGAACCTACTGCCTTCACATCTTTTGCTGTAACCGGCTTTCCGTCATATGTATATGCAACAATTATTTTTCCAAGTCTTTCTTTTAAATCTGCATAATCTGTAGCAAGGCAGAGGATTGCCATAATCTCTGATGCAACGGTAATAACAAAATGATCTTCTCTTACTACGCCATCTACCTTACGTCCAAGACCTACAACAATATTTCTTAACACTCTGTCGTTAATATCAACACATCTCTTCCATACTACCTGATTCGGATCAATATTTAACTCATTTCCCTGCTGAATGGAATTATCTAACATCGCAGCAAGAAGATTATTTGCAGAAGTAATTGCATGAAAATCTCCTGTGAAATGTAAGTTCAAATCTTCCATAGGCACGACCTGTGCATATCCACCGCCTGCCGCACCGCCTTTAATACCAAAACACGGTCCAAGAGATGGTTCTCTTAATGCAATGACAGCCTTTTTGTCTAACTGTCCAAAAGCCTCTCCAAGTCCGACAGTAACTGTCGTCTTTCCTTCTCCTGTCGGTGTTGGGTTAATTGCAGTAACAAGAATCAGTTTACCATCCTCTTTGTCTTTGATGCTGTCATAATACTCATTGGAGATTTTTGCCTTATATTTTCCATATAATTCAATATCATCTTCTTTTAAACCGATTTTTTCTGCAACTTCCTTAATTGGCAGCATTACCGCCTCCTGTGCGATTTCGATATCTGTCTTCATATTTCTTCTCCTTGTCAACTTTTTATAATAGAGTTTCAAATTCTTCTATTGTCATAATAATCTTACGTGGTTTGTTTGTTTCTTCCTGTCCTACAACACCAGCATCATATAATTGTTCCATGATACGTGCTGCTCTGTTAAACCCTACCCGGAACTGTCTCTGAATCATACTTGTAGAACCTTTTTGTTTTTCAATACAAAGCCTTCCGGCATCCGCAAACAACGGGTCTTTTTCATTATCTCCTCCACCACTCATTGCCTCCTGGTCTGTGGTAAGTTTTGCATCAATAGACTCATCATACTCTGCCTCTCCACTATTATTCTTAATAAATTCAACGGTTTCAAATATTTCCTCGTCAGAAACATACGCTCCCTGCACTCTCACCGGTTTCACATAACCTGCAGGATAGAATAACATATCACCATTTCCAAGAAGTTTCTCCGCACCATTCATATCAATAATAGTTCTGGAATCTGTACCCGAAGCTACAGTCAATGCTACTCTGGATGGAATGTTTGCTTTAATCAATCCTGTAATGACATCTACTGAAGGTCGTTGTGTTGCAATCACCATATGGATTCCTGCTGCTCTGGCTAACTGTGCCAGTCGGCAGATAGCTTCTTCCACTTCTTTTGCCGCAACCATCATAAGGTCCGCCAGCTCGTCTATTACAATCAGTATCTGTGGCATTTTCTCTAATGGCTCTTCGCCATCCTTCTGACCATTTTCTACCTTTGCATTATAACTTCCAATATCTCTGGCACCTGCTTTTGCAAACTTATTATATCTGCTTGTCATTTCTGCAACTGCCCAGTTTAAAATACCTGCTGCCTTTTTCGGGTCTGTTACAACATCATATAACAGATGCGGTATCTTATTATATACCTGAAATTCTACTACTTTCGGATCAATAACAATCAGTCTTACCTCTTCCGGTGTAGTTCTATATAATATACTCATTAATATGGAATTCGTAAACACCGACTTACCGGAACCTGTCGTTCCTGCAATCAGCATATGTGGCATCTTCGCAATATCTGCCACAACTACTTTTCCTGCAATATCTTTTCCGGCCGGGAATGCCAGATTTGATTTATGGTTCTTTAATTCCTTTGACATTAAGAGTTCTTTTAAACAAACGGAATCTCTTCCTTCATTTGGTATTTCAATACCTACTGCGGCTTTTCCCGGAATCGGTGCTTCGATACGAATATCAGCTGCCGCCATATTTAACTTGATATCATCTGCCAATCCTGTAATTCTGCTGACCTTCGTTCCCATTTCCGGCTGCAGTTCATATCTCGTAACAGATGGTCCTTTACTTACATTAGTAACTTCAACTTTTACACCAAAATTAGCCAGAACCTGTTTTAATTTATTTGCCGTTTCCATCAAAGTTGCCCTTGTAGTTTTACTGGAACTTCCACCACCGTCTTTTAACAGATTATAACTTGGTTTTTTATACTTTAATTTTTTCTTCGTTGGTGCGATAATCTTTCCTTCTGAAGATGCTTTCTTTGGAGTATCTTCAGACACGTTTTGTTCCATCAACTGCTCTGCACTGACAGTCCCTGCCTCGGCAAATGGTTTACGGTTCATGGTCTTTTTCGCTTCTTCACTGACAATCATCCGTTCTTTCGGCTGAAACTCACCATCTGTGGCATGTTCACTGCCAGACACTTCCCTTCCGGTCTGCTGTTCCCTTTTTATCGGTTTTCTTATATTTGTCCTGTCTTCATAAGTATAGACCGTATTATCCTGTTCTATCGCATCTGCATCCAAATCATCTATGCCCTCAATATGTATCTCATGGACATTCTGACTGTTATCATCTACTGATTTCATCTCAGTAGTGCTTTTTTCTCCCAATGCTGAATTTTCAAAATCAACACCGATTGTTCTTTGGCGTCTCTGCTCTCTTTCTAAAGCACGGCGCCTATCTTTCTCTTCACGCTTTCTCTGCTTTTGGGTGGCAATCGCTTCTTTGCGTGCTTTAGAATCTTCCCGCACATTCTCATATGCATCCTGTCCCTTATCCCTAATTACAGACATAATCGACTTTTCTGTAAGAACTACAACACATATGATTAAAATAGCCGCAGCGATAAGATATGCTCCTGTTAATCCCAATAAGGAATGTAAGGTTTTGCCTAATGCTCCACCTACAATTCCGCCACCAAATATTCCCTTTGCTCCCTCTCTGTAGAATGACAGCATCGATGCTTCACTTCCTCCAAACTGAAACAAATGGAATAATAAACTCAAATCTATAAACAACACAATTTCTGCTATTATTTTGGAAACAATGGATGCATTCATTTCATTATATGCAATAATTCCTACTGTTACTGCCAAAACTATCGGAAATAAATATCCCATCCAGCCAAAACTTCCAAGCATCACTGACTTTAATGCATTTCCAACAATTCCACATATTCCGAAATTGCTCAGAAACAAAAACAAGGCTACTGCAACAGCAATCCATAAGTTTACTTCTTTTACAACTTTCTTATGTCTCTTTGCCATTTCAGCCTTCTTTTTTCTTGTCTGTGCTGCTTTTTTTGCACTGCTGTTTGTTTTTTTTCCTCCACTTTTCTTTTTCGTATCGGCCACTTTACACCTCATCAAACTTTGTCTAATCATTTCTATTGACCAGAGTCTGTATTATTTTACTATTTTTCGGGCTTTTATTCAAGATATAGTGGAGGTTTTATATTTTATTATTTTTTGCTTCGTCCTTCTATTAATTCATACAACTTCTTCATTGCCTCTTTCAAGCCTCCGATTTCGTTTATAATGCCTTCTTCCACTGCCTGTTTTCCTACCAGTATACTGCCTACATCTTTTGTCATCACTTCTGTTTCCGTCATTAATTCCATAAAACGTTTCTCTTCAATATCACAATGTCCAATAACGAAATGATTGATTCTTTCCTGTATCTTTTTAAAATATTCATAAGTCTGAGGCACTCCAATAAACATTCCATTCATTCGAACCGGATGGATTACCATTGTTCCCGTTTCTACGATAAAAGAATAATCTGTAGAGACTGCCAATGGCACACCAATTGAATGACTTCCTCCTAAAACTAAAGATACAGTCGGTTTACTGAGGCTCGCTATCATTTCTGCAATGGCAAGCCCGCACTCTACATCTCCACCTACCGTATTTAAAATGATTAACAAACCATCTGTCTCTTCGTCGTCCTCCACCTGTGCCAGTTGTGGGAGTACATGTTCATATTTTGTTGCCTTTGTTCCTGATGCAACATTTTCATGACCTTCAATCTCTCCTATCACACTAAGTAAATGTATCTTTTTATGCTTTTTATTATTTTTCAGATCTGTTTGTCCATACTCTTTAATTTCGTCCATCTCTGTTCTCCTTCTCAATTTAATTTCTTAAATAGTTTGGCAGAATAGTATTTGTTTTATTCACAAAAAAGAAACTGCAATACTAATATATTTTAATATCACAGTCTCTTCTTGAATAATTTATTTAATTTTAATCTTTTTACGCTTACTCCATTTCCTACTGTAAAGCTTCTTACCTTTTACTAATTTGTAAGCTTTCACTCTTACATAGTATCTCTTCTTAGATTTTAATTTCTTCTTAATAATAAACTTCAATTTCTTTGTATAATACGTTTTTGTTTTATACTTCTTACCTTTCTTAAATTTCTTACTAAGAGAAATCTGAATCTTATATCCTACAGCACCTGTTACTTTCTTTAATCTGATTTTAACTCTGCGTTTCTTCGGACTTGTTACTTTTTTAATTTTAACTCTTGCCGGACGTTTCACATTCGTCGGTGCTGTTGTGGTAACTTTATCCCCACCTGATGCTTTTGTTGTTTCTCCACCTGCTGTCGTAGTCTCACCACTAATATTCGGAGTTGTTACTTCTTCTGGTGTTGTGGTCTCGTCAGTGCCTGGTATTGTAGTCTCTATCGGTTTATCATCTGCCTTTCTAATAGCCTTATAAGCTTCACCTTCCGGTGTTAATTCATTTGTAGATACATCAAATAATCTCGTGTACTCCGTACCTGATGTATTGCTTGAATGATCCACAAACCATGAATATCTTTCTACAAAATCTAACGATTCTAACATGTTCCCCATGTCTGTAATATACTTCGTCGCATTTACATGGGACATCGGCTCATATAACTTGTATCCCCACCACTGTGTAGATACATCTACATTTCCTATTTCAGTAATCCAGATAGGAATCTGATATTTTGCATAAAGTCTTTCTAATGCTGCCTTTAACTGATTTACAGATTCTGGATGAGTGAAATCCTGATATACATGCACTGTAAGGAAATCAACTCTGTATCCCTTTTCTTTTGCTTTCTCCATAAATTCTGCAACCCATGCATCTTCTGCCGCTGCACCAGCAGGACTTCCTAATCTCAAACCGGTTTCTTCCAGTTTTGGCCACAACTCTAACGCTTTTTCTACAGTCATATTGGACTGGTCACTTAAATCCGGTTCATTGAATGCTAGCAGATTTTTGTATAAACCGCTTTCTTTTCCTTCTTTTAATTCAGCAATCTTGGAATCATTTACATCCCATTGCCCCCAGATCATCGGAACATATTCTATATTTTCATTTTGTGCTTTCTGGGCAGTCTCTTTTGTCGTTCCCCAATTATAAACCCATGAAGTGCCAACTTTCTTTAATACACTGACGTCTTTATTCGGATCATTTGCTGCATACCACCAGCTTGCAACACCTTTCTTAGTCGATACACTAGCCGGTGTTTCTACACTTGCATCTTCCGGATAATAATCAATACCTACTTTTGCCCCCTGCTGTGTAATACCTTTTCCAACAGAGCCGCCTGTTTCATTTACTACATGTGTAATCGTTCCACTATTCGTATTATCACCACTTAAATGATTTGTACATGCATGGAATACTTTTGTTCCTGCTGACACTTCAATAGCACTTGCCAGATTCATTTTTTCACCAGTATAAATGAATACTTCATATACACCCAGGCCATACGCTTCATGATTCTGTACATAATCTGCCACTTTATATGAAGCATATCCATTTTTCGTTCCGTTATTACTCATCCATTCTGCCTGCGTTGGTACATCATATGGAAGTTCACTCTGGTAGAAATACATCTTACCATTTTCACCATTCCACACTGTCTGATGTTTCTGGAAATGTTCGCAGAACAGTCCATATACATTTACATTATCGCCATTTACTTCAAGTCCGGTATCACATTTTGCTCCATCCCATTTTGCTCCAGCTCCATGGTCTGCTCTCCATAACCAAAAATGATCACCAATTACATTATTACTATTAATAACAATTCCCTTTTCACAAGAACCTACGCTATATCCACCAACTCTTACATATACATCACTAAACCATGACGGATTGCTGCTATGGTCTGCTGATGAATCTTCGCTTCCCATTTCTATCAGTGACTTTGATCCCGGCTGTCCGGCTTCTGCAATAATACCGGCAATGGATACACCATCTACATCTGCCACTTTAATTGCTGTTTCTTCATTAGTGCAAGTGATTGTAGCCAGTCCTAATCCTAGAATAATTGTATCTGCATTATCTACTTTTAATGGACTGTCAATGTCATACAATCCTGGTGTAAGAATTAAATTTTTTCCTTCTGCCAATGCCTGATTCATTGTATCTGCATTGTCTGTTTCTGCCTTTGCTATGTAGAATTTGTCAATACTTACCGATGTGCCTTCTCCCATATTGTTTTCGCTCCAGGATATGCCTGCACTATCTTTTCTAATTCCCGGAACAAATACCTGATATTCTCCATTATCATCTAAATAAAGGAATGGTTTTTCTCTAACTATCTCTGTCTTTTCTATGTTTGTGTAAGACTGATATGTTGCACTGCCCCAGTTTTCTGTAGTCTGTGGTGCATTTTCACATCCTACAAACACCATGTTCCAACATCCGTCATACCAGCCGCCTGTCATCACGCTGTTTCTTACAAAGAACTGCTGCTGCGACCATGAACCCATCTGCCCTGTTGTGTATGTATCGGAAACATAGCCTCCGCTGGCTGTCTTTCCAATATCGTCAAAATGAAGTTTTCCCTGTACATACATTCTTCTAAGTGGTGCTGCCTGGGATGTTCCCCATTTTACTTCTGCATCATCCTTACCGGTCATAACTGAAAGGTTCTCAACACCTCTCCAGAAATTAATTAATGTATTTTCTCCACCACAGGAGTCAACATTGATATTCTTAATAGAAACATCCAATGGTGTTGCACCCAATCCTAATACCTGTGTATAAAATCCTACATTAATTGTATTAATATCATATACACCCGGCTTGAATGCAATTGCATATCTATTCTCAGAAAATTCTGATTTTGCCGCCGGCATCATTTCATCTGAAATTGCCTTTATTTCTTTATTAATTACAGAAACATCATCTGTTGGGCTATATAAATTAATAGTATCTCCAAACAATTTAATATCCAATGCCACAGCCTCTGATTGTTCTGATTCTAAGTCATCTGCATTTACAGCTACAACTTTATAGTAATAGTTGTATACAGAGTCTGTCACTGTATCCTTATATGAATTTGTATCTGTAGTTCCTATTTTTGTATATTCGCTATACTTACCTGTTGAACGATATACAATATAAGATGTAGCATACTGTGCTTTCTCCCATGATACTGTAATATCCTTTCCTGTATATTGAATATCTAGTCCTGTCGGTACTGCTGCCATCGGTGATGTCAGTGTTTTTGCACGAAGAACTTCGCTAAAATCTGACTTCACATCTTCTGCGACAGTTACTACTTTATAAAAATATGTTTTTCCTGCATCTAATCCTTCATCCTTATACATATTTAATACCTGCTCTGAAACTTTAGTATATTCACCATCTTCTGCATCTGCTCTATAAATTTCAAATCCTGTATATAATCCTGATGAAACATTTAGCTGTAATGTAACGGAATCCATTGTTCTCTCTGAAACCACAACCTCTGCTGCTTCCGGCTTTTCGCTATAATTCGCCGGAAGAACAAATTTAAATTTCTGTGCATCTCCTACCGTTTTTGAATTTGGTTTTAATTTGTTATCGTCTGTTGTATCAACAGTAACATAATTATCACCATTCGTAGATAAAATTGCGATAGTTCCGTCTGACTGCATTTCTAATTTTACAATCTCCCATCCTGCTGTAGCATTGCCGCCTGTAGCAACCATACCACTCGCCTGTCCCTGCACAGACTGATTGTTATATGGTGAACGAAGTGCCACATAGCCCGGAAAACGATTATCTGTTCCTGCTGCTGTATAATAAAGTGCTGAATTTGGCATTGCTTCCACATCATCTAATAAACTGATATCTCCGTTTGCTTTCAATACTTTTGTCGCTTCGTCAATCTGAACTACTTTTCCAGTGCTGACTGACACCAGGTACATATACTGGGAATGTCTTCTTCCATCTGTCACAATTGGTGTTTTTGTCGTGTCCGGTTCTTCTGTTTTCGTTGTTTCAATTGGTTTTGATTCATCTTCCTTTGATGTAGTTTCCTGATTTACAGAAACTGTTTCTCCATCAGATGTCTTTAAATCTTTGTCTGTATCCAAAACCGCAGCCTCCAATATCTGCATTCCATACTGAGGTGTCTGCGGATAATAAATTCTTACATATCTTACTGCCCCTGACACATTCGACACATCGTCAATCGTCATTCTCTCTTCATCCAACTGTGTGTTTTCTCTCTCTGCTACCGTAGTGAAATTCTCACCATCTACAGAATACTGCACACTGTATGGTCTGCCAACTACTGATGCAATTGTCTGATTTACTGTTCCGTACCGATACTGTACCACTACCTTGTCTATAGTAGATGCATCATATGTATCACCTAAATCAATTGTTGCATAACTTTCTTCATTATAATTCCAGCCCTGCTTTGAAATCGTCACCTGTATTGCTGCATCCTGTGCCCCTAATACACCATCCGTTAATCTGGATAAATCTCCCTCCACTGCTGCCGGGTATGCTGTAGACTGCTTGTTTAAAACTACATTATACTCCGCACTGGCAATCATATCTGCCAAAGATGTTTCTTCGGCATTGGTCTTATCATGATATACACTAATAGATGTAACCACTAATGCAAGACTCAATATGACTGCAATTAATTTGGAAATTTTATTTTTCATTTGTATGCCCTCCTTTAACTTTTTGTACGTTAATTCTATTTTATAAAAATACTTTTATTTTGTATATTGACAATTCTATTCAATTTCCTTGACCATTTATGACCTTGTTGATATATTAATCTTATCAATACATAAAAAGGATGTTTATTATGGATACAAACGAATTACTAGATGAATTAAAGAAATTTAATGAACATGAATTGTTTTATAAAGACTATTATAATGCAAAACAAGGAGAAAACTTTCAGGAATATTTAGGAAATCTGGATAAAGAATACATTAAGGAACAATTTTTGATTGTTCCTGAAATAGAAGGAGGATTTATGCCTGATTCAATTGGTGATGACGCTTTCTTTTTTGACGATAATGATAAGAATAATGTTATATTAAGCAAGCATAACAGATATACTCCTGTCTTTTCCCACCAACACCAGTTTTTCGAACTGGCTTATGTTCTCCAGGGCTTTTGTGAACAGACAACCGGACACAATCACTTTAAATTAAATGAAGGAGATCTTTGTCTGATTTCCCCCTACACCAAACATTCCATCGGTGTCTTTGATGACAGCCTTGTAATTAATATTTTAATACGTGGCAGTACTTTTGAAGATATCTTTTACACGACGCTAAAAGACAAAAATAAACTTTCCTCATTTTTTAACAATTCTTTATATACGAAAAATTATAATGCACATTTAATTATTTCTTCGGGGAAAGATTCTTTTATTAAAAATCATATTTTATCAATGTTTATTGAAAATATGGAGAAGAAAAAATACTATGAAAACATTCTGAACAGCGGTCTGATGATATTATTATCGAAACTTTTGCAAAATTATGAGGATACGATACAACTGCCGGTAGAAACGCAAAAAAGTTCTGCTGCTTTTTCTGATATTATGGCATATATTGACGAAAACTACCAGACAGTATCATTGAGTGATATTGCAGATAAATTTCATTTTTCTACTGCATACTGCTCAAGATTAATTAAGAAGCATACCGGAAAATCTTTTACCCAGCTACAACAGGCAATCCGCTTTCGCAAGGCATGTTTTTTTCTTGAAAACACCAACAAATCCATTGCCGAAATCAGCGAGCTCATCGGATTTAACAATGTGGAACACTTTAACCGGCTTTTCAAAAAAATATATGCATCTACACCCGGACAATACAGAAAAGAAAAGAATTAATATAAAAGTGAAAAAAATGTAACCATAAAACGGCTACATCTTTTTCACTTTCTCATAAGGCAAATATCCTCCAAACAAATCCAAGGCACTTCCTATTGTATAATCTATTTTTCCCTGAGAGAGTTTTTTGAATCTCTCAATATTTTCAAGAGATGCAATCCCTCCTGCATATGTAATTTTAATTTTATCAAAACCGGATATTATTTTTATCAATTCCTCTTCCATACCACTTCCGGTTCCTTCCACATCTACTCCATGAATTAAAAATTCATCACAATATGCAGATAATTTTTCTAACAATTCTATTGTGACTGTTTCTTCCGTAAATTTCTGCCATCTGTCCGTAACAATATAATATTGACTGCCTCTTTTTCTACAGCTCAAGTCTAAAACAATATGCTCTTTCCCCACTGCCTGCACCAGTTTTTCAAGATTCTCATAATTGATTTTTCCATTTTTAAATACAAAGGATGTTACAATTACGTGCGTCGCCCCTGCTTCTATCCATGACACAGCATTCTTGTCATTAACACCACCGCCAATCTGCATTCCTCCCGGATAAGCCATTAATGCCCGGACAGCCTGTTGCTTTGTCATTTCAAAATATTCCGAGTCTACAGCATTGAGCAAAATAATATGCCCCCCTATGAGTCCATCCTTTTGATATAGTTTTGCAAACTCTGCTGCACTTTTCCCTGAAACAAAGTTTTCCTGTGCCTGGTTTCCTTCATCTTTCAAGCTGCCTCCCACTAATTGTTTTACCTTTCCGTTATGAATATCTATACATGGTCTGAATTTCATTTAACTGCTCCTATAAAGTTTTTTCTTCACTATCATATATCATATTTTTATTTTTTTCAAATAAGTATAACTGTTCAATAGCATTTGTTGTAATGAGAAACATATTATTGTATACTTAACATAATTGTGATTTTTTAAACGTCACATAATTTTACAAAGAAAGGACGAAAAATATGTTAAAAGCTGAAAATTTAAAAAAAGAATTTGTCCGATATAATTCTAAAAAGAAAAAAGAAAAATTCTTTGCCAATAAAGGAATTTCTTTTACTGCTGATGAGGGAGAAATTTTAGGAATTTTAGGACCAAACGGTGCGGGAAAAACCACACTACTCAGAATGATTGGAGGTATTCTTGAACCAAGTGCCGGCTCTATTGATATTGATGGATTAAATTACAAAGATAATGCTATAGAAATCAAAAAGAATATTGCCTATTTATCAGGAAATACAAAAATCTACAACTCAATTTCAACATATGAATTATTAAAAATGTGTTGTGATTTTTATGATGTTGACAAACAACTCATCGAAGAACGCATTACAGAAATTTCTGAAATTCTAAATATGAAAGACTTTTTGCATCAGAAAATTGAAAGTTTATCAACCGGTCAGACTCAGAGAGTTAATATTGCCAGATGTATGGTGCATAATCCCAAATATTATATTTTAGATGAAGCAACCAGTGGTCTTGACATTATTTCCAGTCAGATTATTTTGGACTTTATTAAAAATGAAAAGAAAAAGGGAAAAACTATTCTGTATTCTACTCATTATATGGAAGAAGCAGAAAATATTTGTGACAATGTAGTTATGATTAATAAAGGAAATGTTATTAAAACCGGTACGCCGGAACAAATAAAAAAAGAAACTGAAACAACAAATTTGCGTGATGCATTCTTTGCTTTGATTGGAGGTGTTTCTGATGAGCAATAAAATTATAAGTATTTTAAAAAAAGAACTCCGGGAAATGTTTCGTGATAAAAAATCACTTTCTATGATGCTTTTGACCCCAATTATGATTCCTTTAATGATTCTTGGAATGTCAGCATTATTTGAATCCCAAGTGAATACACCTGTAGATGATTATAATCGTATCGGTTTTAATTATGAAATGAATGACATTGAAGAGAATCTTGCTGCATCTATGGATATCAAAGTCATTCACGGAAACACCAAGGATTTAAAAGAAAAATATTCTAAAGAAGAGATTGATTTATATGTAACAAAAGACGGAAATACATATACAATTAATGGTGATGATAATGACACTACTTCAAGAGCATCTGCCCTTGTAAATTCATACTTTACAGCCTATAAAGAGTCATTGCAAAACAGTTATCTGCAAAAAAACAAAATTAAACCAGATGAGGTAATCAATATTATTACTGTAAAAGAAAACCTCTCCACAGAACAGAACTTTTTTGGAAATTATATAACCAATTATTCATTTTTATTTATAATCATGGCAATAGCAATTTCTGCAATGTACCCTGCTACGGATACAACTGCCGGCGAGAAGGAACGTGGTACTCTGGAGACCCTTCTGACTTTCCCAATAAAGGGACGGGATATTATCGTTGGAAAATATCTCAGTGTAACATTCTCTTCAATACTTACCGGAATATTTAGTTTAATTTTAACTATTGTTGCTCTGTTGGCAGCCAACAATATGTTTGAAATTTACAAAGACGCAGATTTAATGATGTCTCCGACAGGAATTATTTTTGCTACAATTGTTATTATTGCATATTCCTTCCTTATTAGTGGATTAAATATTGCAGTGGCAAGCAAATGTAAAACATTCAAAGAAGCGCAGAGTGCTCTTACTCCTGTTATGTTTATCTCATTTTTCCCTGGTATGATTGCATTTTTAATCAATCTGAAAACCAGTGCATTACTGTCGCTGATACCATTTTTAAACTATACTCTGATTTTTACAGACATTACAAACGGAAATGTAAATTATACCAATATTTTCCTTATGCTGCTTTCTACGATTGCAATTATCATTGTAGTACTTGGTATTATTATCAGACAGTATAAATCAGAAAAAATACTCTTTACAAATTAAAGTATAGGTACTATCCTTTAACTTTGTTACGAAAGGGGCTGTCGGGAAATACTTCCCGCAGCCCCTTTGTAGCATAATACTCTTTTTAGGCGTTTAATGCCTGTTCTAAATCTGCAATAATATCCTCTGCATCTTCTATTCCTACAGAAAATCTAATCAAATCAGGCTGTACTCCTGCCTCAATCAACTGTTCTTCTGTTAACTGTCTGTGTGTATGACTTGCAGGATGTAATACACATGATCTGGCGTCTGCCACATGCGTTACGATAGCAACAAATTTTAAGCTGTCCATAAACTTAATAGATGCTTCCCGTCCACCTTTAATACCAAATGTAAGCACACCACAAGTTCCATTCGGCATATATTTCTGTGCCCTCTCATAATATTTGTCACCTTTTAGTCCCGGATAATTTACCCAGGCAACTTTATCATTATTTGACAACCACTCTGCCACTTTTAATGCATTCTCACAATGTCTCGGCATTCTCAAATGAAGTGTTTCCAAGCCTACATTTAAAAGAAATGCATTCATTGGGGATGGTATGGAGCCAAGATCTCTCATAACCTGGGCTGTAGCCTTTGTGATATATCCTGCCCTACCAAAATCCTTCGCATAAATCAAACCATGATATGACTCATCAGGTTCTGTCATTCCTGGAAATTTTTCCTGATTTTTCGTCCAGTCAAAATTACCACTGTCTACAATCGCTCCACCGACAGACATTGCATGACCATCCATATATTTTGTTGTAGAATGTGTAACAATATCTACACCAAACTCAAAAGGTCTGCAATTAATTGGAGTCGGAAATGTATTATCCACAATCAATGGTACACCATGTGAATGAGCAGCCTGTGCAAACTTTTCAAAATCCAAAACTACATTTGTGGGATTAGAAACAGACTCTCCAAAAACACATTTTGTATTTGGCTGGAATAATTTATCCAATTCCTCTATAGTTATCTCCGGATCAACAAAAGTCACATCAACCCCCATCTTTTTCATAGTAACACCAAATAAATTATAAGTACCACCATATACGTTAGATGAACAGATAAAATGGTCTCCTGCCTCGCAGATATTAAATACTGCATAGAAATTTGCTGCCTGACCTGAAGATGTAAGCATTGCTGCCACACCTCCCTCTAATTCACAAATTTTTGCTGCCACAGCATCATTCGTAGGATTTTGCAGTCTGGTATAAAAATAACCGGTATCCTCCAAATCAAACAATCTTCCCATCTGCTCTGATGTATCATACTTAAATGTTGTACTCTGATAAATCGGAAGCACTCTCGGCTCTCCTTTTTTCGGTTTCCAGCCTCCCTGTACACAAATTGTTCCTTTATTATTGCTCATAATGTATCTCCTTATATAATAAATTTAGGTTGATAAAGGTAACCTATAACCCTTTATTAAC
>CAQBGY010000056.1 GCA_948759685.1 uncultured Eubacterium sp. | reverse complement strand
TTTTGATGGGTCAATTTAGAGTATAATAGTGGGTCAATCGACTTTAAATTTTCCAGCCAAAGCCATATTCACTCTGAAAAGACGTGGTTACAAGCCACAACCTCTAAAACGTGTGAATATCAAAAAGAAGAACGGGAAACTACGCCCACTCGGAATACCAACGATGAAAGACCGTGCGATGCAGGCATTATACTTAATGGCTCTTGACCCGATAGCGGAAACCACTGGCGACAACCACTCTTACGGATTCCGCAAGCATCGCTGTACGCATGATGCCATTGAGCAATGCTATATCGTTCTTTCTCGTTCGGTCGCTCCCGAATGGATTCTTGAGGGGGACATCAAAGGATGCTTCGACCATATCAGTCATGCGTGGTTAATCAACAATATCCCTATGGATAAGGAGATACTACGCAAATGGCTCGAATGCGGATATGTGTTCAATGGAGAACTCTTTCCTACGGAAGAGGGAACCCCACAAGGTGGCATAATATCCCCAACTCTTGCAAACATGGCACTTGACGGACTGCAAGATATGTTGGAAAAGAGTGTCAAGAAATATCAGGTGAACTACAAAAAGATAGTTCCTAAGATACATCTTGTACGATATGCAGATGATTTCATTGTAACGGCAAAGGATAAGAAAACGATAGAACAGGTTATACTTCCATTAGTACGTAAGTTCCTTGCGGAAAGAGGTCTGACACTATCAGAAGAAAAGACAAAAATCACACATATAAATGAGGGATTTGACTTTCTCGGTTTCAATATCCGAAAGTTCCGCAATAATACGCTGCTGACAACTCCATCCAAAGATGCGCAAAAGAGGTTTTGCGAAAAAATCCGCAAGACGATAGAAACCAACAAGTGTGTAAAACAGAAGTCACTTATTATGATGCTGAATCCAATCATAAAAGGCTGGGGCAACTATTATAAATACGGTACTTCTGCAAAAGTATTCCACCGAATAGATTGGGAAATCTTCAAGAAAATATGGCAATGGGCAAGACGCAGACATCCACAAAAATGTAAAGGATGGGTAAAGGATAAGTATTTCAGAACACTAAACGGACGTTCGTGGAGATTTGCGGCAGATATGGGCAAGAAAGATAAGATTGATTATATCGAACTGACCTATCTACCAACCATTCACCATGAAAAATTCGTCAAGGTTCGACATTATGCCAATCCGTATGACCCAGCCGATAAGTCGTACTACGAATGGAGAGAAACCTACCGAATGAAGCAAACGCTGAAAGGCAGACAATCTCTGATAAACATTTGGAAACGACAGAATAAAGTGTGTCCTGTATGTGGAGAACGTATTGACAGAGAAAGACCTTGGAGTATCACTGAACAAATAGTCAGCGGACAAAAGGTAAGAACTCTTGTACATACCAGTTGTAAACGTAAAATGCAAAGTAGATTATGAATATGAAAGTCGAAAATGAGATGGCTCCACCGACAACAAAGTCGGTAGCGGTCATGTTGCTTGAGCCGTATGCGGGGAAACTCGCACGTACGGTTCTTAGAGGGGAAAGCTCCCGTAAGGGGGCTGACCTACTCGACAGCTCCGGCGATCCGGATGTGAGCAAGGTGGCATCCTCTTGGTTCGGTGCGTGCATCTTTTTGATTGTCGCCGCCACTATCCTGCGTTCGTTCTTCCTCTAAGGAATAGATTCACCTATATATAATAATGTATATGGATTATGAACTGAACAAGGGGATCGGCGAGAGTGCGGAGTTCAAGGGACTCAAGGCGCAATACCTTTTCATTTTTGCCGGCGGGCTGCTGGCCCTGTTCGTGCTGTTTGTCATTCTCTATATGGCCGGAATCGGTCAATGGCTCTGCATAGCTTTCGGTGTAACGTCCACTTCCGTATTGGTCTGGCTGACATTTTACTTGAACGGCAAGTTCGGAGAACATGGGCTGATGAAGCTGTTGGCCAAGAAACAGCACCCCCGCTACCTGATCAACCGAATCAGTCCCCGAAAGTTATTCACGATTAAAAAGAAGAATGTATGCGGAACACACTAAAAGCTGCCACATTGGAAAGCAAGTTTCCGCTTCTCGCTGTCGAAGCGGACTGTATCATTTCCAAAGATGCGGACATTACCGCCGTCTTTGAGGTGGAATTGCCCGAACTCTTCACGGTGACGGCGGCAGAATATGAGGCTATCCATGCGGCATGGGCAAAGGCAATCAAGGTACTGCCCAATTATACGGTGGTACATAAGCAGGATTGGTTTATCCGGGAGGATTACCACAGCCAGACAGACAAGGAGAATTTAAGTTTCCTTTCCCGAAGTTACGAGCTGCACTTCAATGAGCGACCTTTCCTGAACCATAAATGCTATCTGTACCTGACCAAGACAACGAAAGAGCGCATGAGGATGCAGAGCAATTTCTCTTCGCTGTGCAGAGGATTCATCATCCCCAAAGAGGTGGACAAAGATACTACCGCCCATTTTCTGGATACGGTGGGGCAATTCGCCCGGATCGTAAACGATACGGGACTGGTGCGTCTAAGACGGCTCGGCGGTGATGAGATTACCGGTACGGAGGATAAGGCCGGACTGGTGGAGAAATATTTCTGTCTATCAATGGCAGATACCACTACGCTGGAAGACATTGAACTCGGAGATGACGGCCTGCGTGTCGGTGACAAGCACGTTTCGGTGCATACGCTCTCGGAACTGGATGCGTTACCCAACAAAGTGGGTACAGACTGCCGGTATGAACGATTATCAACGGACAAAAGCGACTGCAAGCTGTCATTCGCCAGTCCGGTAGGTCTGCTGCTCTCGTGCAATCATCTATACAACCAGTATGTTTTTCTGGATGACAGCGGCGAGAACCTGCAACGTTTTGAGAAGAGCGCACGCAACATGCAGTCGCTCTCGAAGTACTCACGGAGCAACCAGATTAATAAAGAGTGGATTGACCTGTACCTGAATGACGCACATTCGTTCGGGCTTACCTCGGTACGTGCCCACTGCAACATTATCGCATGGACGGATAACCCGATGGAGGTGAAGAACATGCGCAATGACGTGGGTAGCCAGATCGCCATGATGGAATGCAAGCCACGCCATAACACGGTGGACGCCGCCACGCTGTATTGGGCGGCGATGCCGGGAAACGGTGCGGACTTTCCGGCGGAGGAGAGTTTCTACACGTTCATCGAACAGGCTCTCTGTTTCTGGGTGGAAGAAACGAACTACCGCAGCTCAGTTTCACCTTTCGGGCTGAAGATGTCAGACCGCATCAGCGGGAAACCGCTGCACGTGGACATTTCCGACCTGCCGATGAAACGTGGCGTAACTACCAACCGAAACAAATTCGTATTAGGCGGTTCGGGAAGCGGCAAATCATTCTTTATGAATCATTTGGCAAGGCAATATTATGAACAGGGCACACATGTGGTATTGATCGACACGGGAAACAGTTACCAAGGGCTTTGCTCGCTGATACATCAAAAGACCGGGGGCAAGGATGGTATCTACTTTACTTATACGGACGAAAACCCGATAGCGTTCAATCCTTTTTTCACGGATGATAAAGTTTTCGATATAGAGAAACGTGAGAGTATCAAGACATTGATCCTCACACTCTGGAAAAAGGACAATGAACCGGCGACACGTTCGGAAGAAGTAGCATTATCCAATGCGGTGGCTCTGTATATCAGGCGTATCAAGGAGAATGAAAGTATCATTCCCTCGTTCAACACCTTTTACGAGTTCGTAAAAACGGACTACCGAAAGATTCTGGAAGAGAAGCAGGTACGGGAAAAGGATTTCGACCTTGCGGGTTTCCTGAATGTATTGGAGCCTTATTACCGTGGCGGAGAATATGATTTTCTGCTTAACTCCGACAAGCAGCTTGACTTGCTCGGCAAGCGGTTTATCGTATTCGAAATCGATCAAATCAAAGATCACCCCATTCTTTTCCCGGTGACGACTATCATTATCATGGAGTTGTTTATCAACAAGATGCGCCGTTTGAAGGGAGTGCGCAAGATGATCATCATAGAGGAAGCGTGGAAGGCTATCGCCAAGGAGGGAATGGCGGATTATATCCGCTATCTATTTAAGACTGTCCGCAAATTTTATGGAGAAGCGGTTGTCGTGACGCAGGAAGTCGATGACATCATTTCCTCGCCTATCGTGAAGGAATCCATTGTGAACAATAGCGATTGCAAGATTTTGCTTGACCAAAGGAAGTATCTTAACAAGTTCTCGCAGATACAGTCTCTGCTCGGTCTGACGGACAAGGAGAAGGCACAAATCCTGTCGGTGAACATGTCCAATGATCCGCAACGCAAATACAAGGAGGTATGGTTCGGATTGGGAGGCGTACAGTCAACGGTGTACGCCACAGAGGTATCGCTTGAGGAATATATGTGCTACACGACTGAAGAGAGTGAGAAGGTGGAAGTGGAACAACTGGCGGAACAGTTGGACGGCAACATCGAGCTGGCTATCAAGAGGCTTGCGGAAAAGAAACGAGCCCAAAGCTCTGAAATACCTAATGCCTATGGAATATGAAAACTTGTTTCCGCTCTACTGGATATGTGGGGAGTGGAAGAGCAACCGCAAATCACCGCCCGTCACAGTATTCCGTGACGGTGGCGCATACAGGATTGCCCTGATCTACCATCTTGATGCGGTGGTGGTCGGCACGATCCACCGAAGTGGCGGCATCATCTGGGCAGACCTGCTGGGAAGGGTACAGCTCGCTTATGACCGGGAGGAAGACCGTCTGGTGCTGGCTACCGAAGGGATATATATACGTGCGGATGATTCATAAGGAAAAAGGGAGAACTTCGGTTCTCCTGTAAAATGGCAGGAACAACTATCTGATTTATTTAACATTAAAATTTAAAAAGACATGAAACGAATAATGGCTGTTTGTCTGGTCGGGCTGCTTTGCTCGACCATGACGGTAAAAGCACAATGGGTAACATTCGATCCCTCGAACCTTGCACAAAGCATCGTGAATACAACCCGTAACGTGTTGCAAACCACGACGACGGCAGAAAATATGGTGAAGAATTTTCAGGAAACTGTCAAGATCTACGAACAGGGAAAGCGTTATTATGACGCTTTGAAAGCGGTCAACAATCTGGTGAAGGATGCCCGCAAGGTACAGCAGACCGTTCTTCTGGTCGGTGAAATATCGGACATCTATGTAAACTCTTTCCAGAAAATGCTGACGGACGAGAACTATACACCGGACGAGCTTTCGGCAATCGCTTCCGGGTATGCGAAGATGCTGGAAGAGAGTAGCGCTATGCTGAACGAGATGAAGACCGTTGTGACCGCCACCGGTCTTTCCATGACGGATAAAGAACGTATGGACGTGATCGACCGTGTGTATCGTGACGTGAGGAACCAACGTAATCTGGTCAGGTATTACACGAACCGAAACATCGGTATCTCTTACCTGCGTGCGAAAAAGAAGAACGATACCCAAAGGGTGCTGGACTTGTACGGAACGGACAATCAAAGATACTGGTGACATGGCAGGCGAGGAAACTTTCAGCAACCTTCACGAAGTGTTGCGTAACCTTTATGACGAGATGATGCCACTCTGTTCGGACATCACGGGAGTGGCAACCGGAGTGGCTGCGCTGGGTGCGTTGTTTTATGTGGCCTCACGGGTGTGGCAGGCTCTTTCGAGAGCTGAGCCGATTGACATTTACCCGCTTTTCAGACCTTTTTGTTTGGGAGCGTGCATCATGTTCTTTCCTACATTCGTTTTGGGGACTATCAACGGGATCATGAGTCCGGTGGTCACCGGATGTCACGGTATCATGGAAGGTCAGACGCTGAGCATACGGGAGTATTCCGAGAAGCGGCAGAAGCTGGAATACGAGGCGATGAAAAGGAATCCGGAAACAGCGTATCTGGTCGATAATGAGGAATATGAACGTCAGATCGAGGATCTGGGATGGTCGCCTTCGGATTTGAAAGCAATGGCGGGCATGGCGATGGAACGCATCAAATATCAGGCCAAACAGAGCATGAGTAATTTCTTCCGAAGTTTTCTGGAACTGCTGTTCCAGTCAGTATCGCTGATACTGGACACGCTAAGAACCTTCTTCCTGATTGTGTTGAGTATTTTGGGCCCCCTGTCGTTCGCCATATCGGTGTACGATGGTTTCCATAATACGATGATCCAATGGATTTGCCAGTATGTCAGCATTTATCTATGGTTGCCTATATCCGACCTGTTCAGTTCCGTGTTGGCAAGGATTCAGGTATTGATGATCGAGAAGGACATCGCCGCACTGAGTGATCCTACTTATGTACCCGACGTAAATAATTCCGCTTACATCATCTTCATGCTGATAGCCATTGTGGGATATTTCACTATTCCGACTGTATCGACATGGGTGATTCAGGCATCGGGAGCCGGAAACTATGGCAAGCAGGTGAACTCTTGGTCGATGAAGGGTGGCCGTGCGGCAGCTGCGGTCACGGGTGCTTCTGTCGGTCATGTGGCCGGTAAGCTAAGAGGAAAATAAATCAAAGTAAAATCTTGGAATATATGGAATTTAAAAGTTTGAAAAATATAGAAACGAGCTTCCGGCAAATCCGTACGATGGGTATCGTATTCGTTTCGCTCTGTGCGCTGGTTACCGGCTATGCGCTTTGGAGTTCCTATCGGTTTGCAGAACGGCAAAGGGAGAAGATCTATGTGCTTGACAATGGGAAATCCCTGATATTGGCTCTTTCCCAAGACCTTTCACAGAACCGGCCGGTGGAGGCGAAAGAACATATCCGGCGTTTTCATGAACTGTTTTTTACTTTGTCACCCGACAAGGCGGCTATCGAATCGAATATCCGCCGTGCGTTATTCCTGTGCGATGAGAGTGCGTTCCGCTACTACAAGGACTGGGAGGAAAAGGGGTATTATAACCGGATCATTTCCGCAAATATTAACCAAAGCATCCGGGTGGACAGTGTGGCGTGCGATTTCAATCATTATCCATACGTGGTGACGACTTACGCACGGCAGTCGCTCGTCAGGTCGAGTAACATCACGGAACGAAGCCTTGTCACCCGTTGCCGGCTGTTGAACTCGGTCAGGTCGGACAATAATCCGCACGGCTTTACGATGGAACAGTTCAATATTTTGGAGAACAGGGATTTGAGAACCATTGAACGATAACTAAAAAAACGAAGAATGAACCGATTGAAGAAATGGATCAGGTACGTACCTGACAGGATAGACGACGGACTCCGCTATCTGTGCGGACGGATGTCGCCCGATGTACGGCTCATCTGCGTAGTGGTTATGCTCATCGGCTTCGGCTGTTTGTCGATATACATGACGGTATCTTCAATATACCACATCGGCAAGCGTGAGGGAGAACAATTGCAAATAGAGCATATCAGGCAGATGGAACTGCACAGGGGAATAAATAAGGATAGTATAAACATTAAAAATCAGGTAGATTATGGAGAACCTAAAAAATCAGGATCGGCAACCGGCGAACGCTGCAACGCCTGAAAAGGCGGAAGAGAAGGGGCAAAAAGCAGAAAAGGATAAAAAAGAGGTCAAGCCTCTGACTCCGGAAGAGATACGCAGACGGAAGAAGATGCTCGTGTATCCACTGTTCTTTCTCGTGTTTCTGGGAGCGATGTGGCTGATATTCGCTCCTTCAGACCGTGACGGGCCATTAAGGGAAGGATTTAACGTGGACGTTCCGATGCCGGAGGACAAAGGGTTGTTGTCGGATAAAAAGACCGCCTACGAACAAAGTGACTTTGAAAAGAGGCAAAGGGAAAAAATGAACACGCTTCAAGATCTGGCGGTGTCATTGGAACGGGAAGAGCCGATGACGGATGGAGTATTCCTTACGGAAGAAAACACGAATAATGACGGTTCGTCTATCCGTTCCTCCGCCAATGCCTACCAAGACATCAACCGGCAGTTGGGTAGTTTTTATGAAACACGACCTGAAGGAGATGATCAGAAAACGCTGGAACTGGAATGGCGTATTCAGGAGCTGGAGCGTCAGGCGGAGGAAGAGCGTCAGGCGAGGGAAAACGGCGAGGAACAACTTCGGCTGATGGAGAAGTCCTATGAAATGGCTGCAAAGTACATGCCGGGCGGCGGTGGCGAAGCCAAACAAGTCGCCGTGTCTTCCTCTACGGGTAAAACTCCGGTCTGTCCGGTTACACAGGTAGCGGAACAGGTGGTCAGCCTATTGGCTGCCCCACTGTCCGATGAAGAGTTCACCCAACAATACAGCAAGCCCAGAAACATGGGGTTCTACACGGTAGGGAGTGTCCAAAGCCGCACGGAGAAGAATGGTATCCGTGCCTGCGTGTACAAGACGGTAACGGTTGCGGGCAACGATGGTCAGGAGGTGGGACTCCGCTTGTTAGAGCCAATACAGGCCGGAGAGTTGTATATACCCGCTAACACGATACTGACCGGCACGGTGAAAATCAGCGGTGAGCGTATGGAGATCACCGTTTCTTCGGTTGCCTTTCAAGGAACAATCCTGCCGGTGGAGCTGGACGCTTATGACACGAGAGGCATGAAGGGCATTGAGGTCAGGGGATCGCAAGAGCTTACCGCTGTCAAGGAAATGGCGGCTAACATGGGTTCGACAATGGGAAGCAGCATTAATATTTCCACCAATGCCGGTGCGCAGTTCGCTGCGGACTTAGGCAAAGGAGTGATACAGGGTGCGTCGCAATATCTTTCCACAAAATTCAGAACTGCCAAAGCGACTTTGAAGGCGGACTATGAGCTATTGCTCGTGTCAAGACAATAAACTATTCAAATCCAATTTATTACCAAATAAAAGTAACAAGCATGAAAAGAGTAATTTTAATGATGGCTTTTGCCATTGGTATGACCGGTGCTTATGCACAAAAGACCGTGAAAGTGGAAAAGACAGAAAATAACACGGAAAAAACAGCGGATTCCGAAGACACGGAAACCATGCCACTATCGGATAAGGAGAATGCAAGACGCAGTCCGTCCACCGGTGATTTGTTTGACGGGTTGACACGACCGGTGACATTTGACCGGATGATTCCTCCATACGCTTTGGAGGTAACATTCAATAAAACAGTACATCTTATCTTCCCGGCAGCTATCAAGTATGTAGATTTAGGATCAGCGGATATTCTTGCCGGTAAAGCGGATGGTTCGGAGAACGTGCTTCGGGTGAAAGCGGCATTGAGGGACTTCTCACGTGAAACCAATCTGGCAGTGATCACGGATGATGGCAGCTATTATACGTTCAACGTGAAGTATGCAGATGAGCCGACCAAATTGAATATCGAGATGAAAGACTTCATCCACGATGGCGAGGCGGTGAACAGACCGAACAACTCGCAGGAAATCTATCTTACAGAACTCGGCAACGAGTCACCGCTATTGGTACGGCTGATTATGAAGTCCGTTTATGACAATAACAAGCGTCTGGTGAAGCATATCGGCTGTAAACGCTTCGGTATCCAATATATTTTGAAGGGGATTTATACACACAACGGTCTGCTTTATTTCCATACGGAACTGAAGAACGCTTCCAACGTGCCATTCTCCATTGACTTCATAACCTTTAAGGTGGTGGATAAAAAGGTGGCAAAACGTACTGCCATTCAGGAGCAGGTTATCGTGCCGCTTCGTGCTTTCAACTATGTGACGACAGTTCATGGAAAAAGCAATGAACGGACAGTATTTACCTTACCTAAATTTACCTTGCCGGATGACAAGCAGTTGATTGTCGAGATGAACGAGCAGAACGGGGGAAGACATCAGCAGTTTATCCTGACCAATGCCGAGTTGATCCGTGCTAAAGTTATTAACGAGCTAAAGGTGAAATAAGATGAAAAGGCTATCTATTATTATATGTATGTTTTTGTGCTTTGTCCTGATGGACAAGGCACATGCCCAACGTTGTCTGCCCAGAATAAGAGGGTTGCGTATTACTGCCGGCATGACGGACGGTTTTCATACGGTGGACAAGCGTAACGAGTTGGGTTACCATTTCGGGCTGGGGATGGACAGGTATGTGAACGGTTGCCATAAGTGGGTATTCGGGGGTGAGTATCTCCAAAAGTATTACCCATACAAGGACATACGTGTCCCGATTTCCCAATTCACTGCGGAAGGCGGTTATTATTATAATTTCCTCTCGGATGCCAACAAGGTGTTCCTCTGCTATGCCGGCGCTTCGGCGTTGGCGGGATATGAAACCGTGAATTGGGGTACAAGTACGCTGTTCGACGGCTCACGCTTGCGTGCCGGGGATGCGTTCATCTATGGAGGTGCTGTATCACTGGAGATAGAAACCTATCTTACCAATCAGGTAGTATTGCTGTTCCATGCCCGTGAGCGTTGTCTTTGGGGAAATGACAGCGGGCATTTTCACTTCCAATTCGGGGTGGGACTGAAATTTATAATTAATTAGGGCATGGTTCTTTTGGAATTATTTTCGGGTATTGGTGGCTTTAGTAAAGGATTGCAGGCTGCCGGATACTCGTTTGAGAAAGTATATTTCTCGGAGATAGAAAAAAATGCAATCGCCAACTTCAAATACAATTTTCCTTATGCGGAACATATCGGATCGGTTACAGAAATCGGAACAGCGAGAATCGAACATCCCGACATCATCACTTTCGGAAGTCCTTGCCAGAATTTTAGTTCAGTCGGCGACGGTAGCGGACTGCGTGGAGGGGCAAGTTCCCTTGTCTGGTATGCTGTCGAAGCCGTCAGGAGATTCAGACCTGACGTTTTTATCTGGGAGAATGTTAAGGGAGTCTTCTTCGCAAAGCATCGATCAGATTTTTGGAGCATTATCAAAGCGTTTACCAACATTGGCGGTTATCGACTTGAATGGCAATTGTTTAATACGGCATGGTTTCTACCCCAAAACAGAGAGAGAATCTACCTTGTCGGACGTGTTGCAGACCGATGTACCGGAGATGTATTTCCTTTCCCGGCGCCGGGTGGAGGGAATCCTCCGTGCAGGAAAGACACGGTTTATCCCCGTGCCTGCGGAACGATAACACGTAACTACTACAAACAACCCAATTTAGGCAACTATCTGATAAACCTGAAACCGGGAGAAACTTTTAACGAACAACCGACCGAAGATCAGAAAGCCCGAATCCGTATGCTGACGGAGGTGGAATGTGAACGCTTGCAAGGCTTTCCCGATGATTTTACCAGATATGGAATTTTCAATGAGGAAGTGGATACAATCTCACGAGCCAACCGGTATGCGATGCTTGGCAATGCTGTAAGCGTGCCGGTGGTACGTACCATAGCGGAACGAATTAGAAGAAACACAGTCTTAAACGATTAATTTTTTAATGTGTATGAAAAATATGATAGAAACATTGTTTATTGTTGCATTCACGCTTATCGGCGTGATTTGTGTAACTGCCTGTTCTGGCAAATTGGACGTTCAGCAGGTGTATGAGTTTGATTTGGTGACCTTGCCGGTGCAGACGACAATCGTAAAGGGCGAGGAAGCGGAAATTCGTTGTCAGCTCATAAGAAGCGGTGAGTATCAGGACACTAAATACTTTATCAGGTATTTCCAACCGACAGGCAAAGGGGAACTTCGCATGGAGGACGGTACGGTTTTGTTGCCGAATGACCTGTATCCGTTGCCGGAAGAAACATTCAGGCTCTATTACAAGTCACTTGACACAGACCAACAAAAAATAGATATTTACATTCTTGATTCCTTCGGCCAGATTGTGCAAAAGTCTTTTGCTTTTAACAATGAAGTGGACGATAAAAAGGAGGATACCGAATGATCTATGCCGGATATACTCTGAAAAAAAACAGCGACGAGCAGTACACGCCGGCTTATGCTGTGGCTCCTATAATTAAATATATACCCGGAAATAAAATCGTCTGGTGTCCGTTTGATACGGAACATAGTGAATATGTGTTGGCGTTGAAAGCCGCCGGTATCAGGGTGGTTCACTCCCATATCCTTACCGGTGAGGACTTCTTCGTTTACGATCCGGAAGAATGGGATCTGATTGTTTCCAATCCGCCGTTCAGTATCAAGCAGAAGGTTGTGGCACGCTGCCTTGCACTCGGCAAACCGTTTGTGTTACTGCTTTCCAACCTATGGTTGAACAGCAGTGCGCCGGCTCGCTTGTTCTGGGAGAAGGAGATGCAGATGTTGTTGTTTGACAAGCGTATTCAATTTACGGAAAAGAATGCCACCTATTTCGGATCAAGTTACTTTTGTTGGAAAGTCCTTCCAAAACAGATCGTGTTTGAGAATCTGAACCGTTCCAGATATGAGGAAAGCCGGATGGCTGATGACATGAAGAAATATGTTGGTACATTGTCTGCATCCACACGGCGTGGAAGAACCGAACCTGAATGAAAACTAATGAGATAGCTCCCTTTACCGGAATGGAAGCCGGTAAAGGGAGCTTGTTTCTGTATTATTTCCTATCCTCTTTCTTTTTAAGCCATTCATTACACAATCGCCTGCACTCTTCCAATGTAGGCTTTACACAGGAGAAAAGTTCATTGTCTGCCGTATCCCTGTAATCATAATGGTAGAACGTGCGCCTTTTCCGTCCTATGGTCATTTGGAATTTTTCATATTTCTCACCTGCCTTGCAGGTTGAAACTCCATTCTTGTTCATTTTCGTTGTCATAACTTATGGATTTTATGGTTCATGAATATTAAAACAGACTTAGCTGTCTGGGTTGGGTATATTGCCGTTTGAGTTCCAGTAATTTACTTTTCAGGTTGCGAATGATATTCGGGTTATAATTGCCTCTGTCAGAATCAGAGCTATGTTCCGCTTTATTGTATTGTTGCTCCAACAGGCGGATTCCTTGCCGGACAGCTTCTTTATAATCTCTGACAGGTTCATCCCAAACGGACGGGTGGCTACCGCCTCCGGCTGTGCCGGTACACCAATTGATGGTTACCGCATACGTTCCGTCAATGGATTGTCCGATGTGGATTGTGTTGAATGTGTCCAATTTGATTTCCTCTATTATCGGTAACATGCCATTTATCCAACCGTGTTCGTTGAACTGCTTGCCCATATAGCCGAAAATCAACCCTCTTTCATACGTTCGCACGTTGAGTATGATGTGGCGTACACTCTTTCCAAAACTCTCGAAATAAGCGATTTGTTCCGTATCGTTACGGCGTACCGCTAACAAGTAACGGAGGACAGCATTACGTTCTATCCTGCAAGGATTGTATTCTACAATCTCCTGCAATTTCTCTTCTCGTGTCATTTGAGATATTGGTTTCATATCATCTATATGTTAGAGGGTTAAAATTCTGCAATGAATAGCCGACTTTGGATGAACAGTACATTCCCTTTGGAAATGCGCTGGTTGCACCAGAAATGGTGTGAGCCGTAGCCGTAAGTGAAATACTCGTCCAGTTCGGTCGTTTCCCGAAGTTTATCAATAGATTGGCGGAGTTCTTCTTCTGTCCGGCAAAAGAGAAGGGTATTTACCAGTTGGATAAGAAGTGCAGGGATTTTTTCATCCCATGCACAAATTACGGTTTCAAATGTTACGTTCATATTTCCAGATTTATTCATTAGACAGTCATTTTCAAAATCTCTCTCCAGTATATCGGCTCTACCTCACTGAGAAGGAAGTCGACAAAATCTTTTCTCGCTTTTTTGCACAATTCTCGGTAAAGCTCTCCAAAAGTGGTGATGTTGCCATTCAGGTAAGTTTCCACCATGTACTCAAAAATGTTGCTTACTTCGTAATATCTGCATTGCTGTGCGATAGTCTTGCTGTATCGTTTCATAAGGCTTTATTTATAAAGGTTTATAATGATTCTGTTTATCATTTGTGCTTTTCCTATGGTATAATAAGTACCTCCATAGGGTTGCTTGTCCCAATAGGCTAACACAATTTCGGAGTTGTCAATCAGGTAGTCGTTCCTGTGGTGGAAGCAGCCTTTGCGGTAATCTTCCCGGAGAATAACCGCTTTATCGGCAGTTTTCATTATCCGATCGTATAAAGATTTATTCTCCGGCCGGTATCTGTTTGACTGATGGCGGAACGGTACAACGGCAATGAGTCGAATGTCCATGTATTCTGCTTTGAGGTCGGCTACAGCTTGGGCTGCAAGCAGGTCAAAGCCTTCTGCCATTCCGCTTAGAAAGTATCGGTAGCCCAAACCATACAACCTTCTTACTTGCGAAACTATATCCAGATAAAGATGTAGCATACCGACTTGGTGGATACGTTCCGGACGATGTCCGGTGAACGCTACTGATTTTGTAATATCCATTGTCATAACTGTATGTATTAAAATATTAATAACCAAATGATAATCCCGACTATGATAGCAAAGGAAAGCATGGCAATCAGGCAACCCCATACAAAACGGAACACGCCTATCATCAGCTCTTTTGCAAGCCACAAACCGATAAACCACGCTAAAAGACGACCTCCGTACATACTCCAACAGAAGCCTGAAAGGATGAGCCGAACCGACCATCCAAGCCATTTATGCAGAGGCAGATTGAGTCTGTTCTTATTTCCGTTATGTATTTCTCTTGCTGTTTTCATAATCACGACATTTTTTTTATGCATTGACGAGTTGAGCTGACTTATTTCATGTGCATCAAAAGGTAGGGTTCAGGAAAAACAAGGTTTTTGGAAAAAATACCTCGTGCCATTTATGGCGCAGGGAAGATTTTTTTCAAAACCGGAACGGCTTGACCTTGTTTTTTCGTTAAGAACCCGAAGTACCTTTGCACTTGAATAAGTTAGCTTAATTCGCTTCTTTGCTTTAAATGTGGAGTGATGGCTATTGAAAACAGTGAGAGAAATACCCCATAGGAAGTTAATCCTAAACATTACTTAAAACGGTTATGCTATAAATCCTTTATACAGAAAGCGATGTTAATGCGGAAAAATTTCTACCTTTCCTCTAAAAAGAAAAATCTCCCGCTCTTATATTCGCATGTAACTTACT
>CAQBGY010000055.1 GCA_948759685.1 uncultured Eubacterium sp. | reverse complement strand
ATGGCTGTATCGTATAATGGACTCTGGAAATTGTTAATTGATAAGAACATGAAGAAAATGGATTTAGTTGAGAAAATAGGCATTAGCAGTTCAACCCTTGCTAAGATGAGCAAGGGTGAAGCTGTTTCTATGACTATTATGGAAAAAATATGTGAAGAACTAAATTGTGACTTTGGAGATATTATTAACTACGAACGCAAAGGAGATGGACAAGATGGAGTATAGTGCGGGTAATATAAGTAATCTCTTGTGGTTTGTAGAAATGAGAGAGACAGCAAAATTACTCCAGAATTATGATGTGAAGGAAGTTCAGCGAATGGTTCTGGATGATAATATATATCAGCAGAATACAGAAAAAAGAGCAAAGAGTCAGTTTGGCTGTATTAAGAAACGATTAGATGCTATTCCCAAAGGACTTGTTAAGGAAATGATTAACGCAGATATCAATACTGCCAAGATTATTGCGTTAATTGGAGCGATGGCTACGGATATCTTGTTCTTTGAACTGATGTATGAAGTGTATAGAATCAAATTAAATATGGATGAAGATGCGTTAAAAGATGCTGATCTAAATATGTTCTTTAACAGAAAAATAGAACAAAGCAATGTTGTTGCGGGTTGGTCCGACACAGCAATCAAGAAGTTGAGACAGACATATTGTAAATATATGCAGGATGCAGGCCTGCTTCAGGAATCAGTGAAGAATGAGAGAAAAATAAACAGACCTTATGTGGATATTACATTGAGAAATATTTTGCTTGCAAACAATATGGAAAAGTATTTATATGTATTGACAGGGGAATGCTAATGGAATTTCAGGATAAGTTAGATAAGATATGGAACAGAATATCAGATGAGGATTTTTTGGCGAATAGAGGCGTTGCAAATGAAGTGCGGTACTATGTTTTCGACTATGAGCCATGCGATGAACTGATCATGAGACAGAAAATCGAAAGTTTAAAGAAACAGAATACTCCAGAAGCTGATGGATTTGAAATTGTCGAATATGATTTGTACAAGATGGTAATTGGTATATTGGAGGAAAGAGGCTATTTGGATAAATGTATCAAGTTTGAAGAAACAAAGGGAAGAGAATATCTCTATAATGCTGTTTCAAAACTGCTTCGTCTTACGAATGATGACAATCTGATTGTGAACAGGATTGCAGTGGAAACACCGGAACACGCAGTAGTGTTTTTGACCGGAGTTGGCAAGGTATTCCCATTCATAAGATCACACAATGTGTTGAACAATTTACATCAGATACTCGATCGGGTTCCGGTAGTAATGTTTTATCCGGGAAATTGGAATGGACAGACTTTGTCGCTATTTGGAACAATTAACGATGGAAATTACTATAGAGCATTTCCGCTGGTTGTATAGGAGGATGAAAAGGGTATGAACATTAGAGATATGTTTTTTAAGGAAATTGACAGAGACATTAAGGGTGTAATTAAGGTTGGGCAGTCTGACGATGAAAATATCTTTCAGGAATTGGACGAGTACGTAGTTACCTCTGAATTAGAGAAATACATGGATCGTTTCTTTGCGGCATATAAGAGAGGCGTAGAAAGCCGTACTGATAAAATGGGGGTATGGATTTCCGGTTTCTTTGGAAGCGGTAAATCTCATTTTTTGAAGATTTTATCTTACATATTGTCAAATAAGGTTGTAATGGATGATAAGGGACAGTCTCACGCTGCATCAAGTTTCTTTTTAGAAGGTGTGAAGGTAGAGAACGAATCTTTGAAAAAGAAGATTTCCGAGGTTTCTGGTTGGAGCGATGATGTTGATGTTATTCTTTTTAACATTGACTCTAAGAGTGCAACCGATTCCAAGATGAACAAGGAGGCTGTCAAAGATGTATTTATGAAAGTGTTCAATGATTACCTTGGTTATTGTGGTTCGATTCCTTTCTTGGCTGATTTTGAAAGAAAATTAGATAATGACGGGAGATATGAGGAGTTTAAAACGAAGTTTGAGGAAATCAATGGTTCATCATGGGTAGAATCAAGGGAAGATTTTTACTTTATCCAGGATGAGATTATGGAAACGGTAGTATCGCTTGGAATTATGAGTGAGAACGAGGCAAGAAACTGGACAGAAAATGCCCAGAGCTCATATAGCCTTTCCATTGATAAATTTGCAGAGTATATCAAAAAGTATTGCGAGAGTAAGGGTAAAGACCATCATGTATTATTCCTTGTAGATGAAATCGGTCAGTATATTGCTGATGACAGTAAGTTAATGCTGAATTTACAGACAGTTACAGAAGATTTGGGAACCGCCTGCAAGGGGAATGCCTGGATCATTGTAACCAGTCAGCAGGATATTGATTCTATTACAAAGACGATGGGAGAAGATTTCTCCAAGATTCAAGGTCGTTTCGATACAAGAATTGCACTCTCATCTGCAAACGTAGATGAAGTGATTCGTAAGCGTATTCTGTATAAAAAGGATACTGCAACTGTTATTTTGAAGGATTTATATGGTAGTCATGAGTTTGATATCAAGGGAAATATTACTTTTAGCGAGGGCACTCCTGAAATGCCTTTATATGCTGATGCAGACGAATTTGCAGAGGTGTATCCATTCATTCCATATCAGTTTAAGCTGCTTGGTAATGTATTAACATCTGTCAGGCAGTATAGTTCAAGCGGTAAACACCTGGCAGATGGCGAGCGTTCTATGCTTGCCTTATTTAAGGAGGCAGCGCAGAAGTATGAAAATGAAAGAGAAGGAGTGTTAGTTCCGTTTAATGCATTTTATAGTGCGTTGGATGACTTTATTGACCATACTCATAGAATTGTTATTACGCAGGCAGTAAGGAATAGCAGATTGAATAGTTTTGATGTTGAATTGCTCAAAGTGTTATTCATGATTAAGCATGTAAATAACTTCAGTAAGAATCTTGAAAATATTACAACACTTATGATTTCAAATATGAACGAAGATCGTCTCGATTTAGGCAAAAAGGTAGAGGCTTCCCTTCGTGTACTCTGTGATGAGCTGCTTGTTCAGAAGAACGGTAATGAATATATTTTCCTGACCAATGAAGAACAGGAAGCAGAGGATGCTATCAGAAAGATTAATATTGACCCTACAGAAACTGTAAATTATGTTGCTCAGGTTGCCTTTGAAGAAATCATTGCGATGGTAAATAATAAATACAGGTATAACAACAGATATCAGTTCTCTTTCAATCAGAAGATTGATAACAGGCAGTATAAGAGCAATCAGCTAAGTAACATTACATTACATCTGCTCACAGCTTATAGCGGAGAGATAGACGACCTGGCGCTTAGCTTAAAAGCTGCTACTGAAAAAAGTGTGATTGTCAGATTGTCTGATGATTATGCATATCTTTCTGAAACGGAAGAAATGAAGAAAATCGAAAATTTCTTACAGAGACCGGACTTAACCAGTTTGAATGATTACGAAATCATTTCTGCAACAAAGCGAAAAGAGAGAAATGACAAGGCAAAACGTATTAAAGACTATATCCGCATGGCTTTAGAGACAGCAGATATTTATGTTGGCGATGGAAAAATTGCTACAAAATCCAAGGACGTGACAGCACGCATCAATGAAGCATTTGCTAAATTGATTGCCAGTGAATATAGTAAGTTGAAAGATATGACATCCGAGCCTGCGCAATCAGATATTCTTGATGTGTTAAAGAAAAATAAAACACAGATGATATTAGATTTAGGGGATATGGCAGAGCCTAATGCTGATGCATTAAAGGAAATGATTGCGGCAATTCAGTATGCAGGAAGAACCGGAGCCAAGTTCTCTATTAAGCAGGCATTTGATAAATTTATGGCAGCTCCATACGGCTATGTGGAAGAGGATATTGAGTTCTTGATTGCAACTCTGTATAAAAAGAGCCAGATTTCCTTAAAGATGAACAGTGTTATTTACAGTCCGGCAAGTACATCAGCGGAGGATGCTTACAAATTCATCACAAAGAGAGAATATAGAGAAAAGATTCTTCTTGAAATGAAGGAAACACCAAAGACACAGTGGGTGAAAGCAGTTAAGGATGTTATCAGGGATTTCTTTAGTCGAAGCGTAGTTTCTGATGATGCAGATGCTTTAATGCGTGATTTTAGAAATTATGGCAGTAGTAAAAAGGCTGTGATTGAGGATATCCTGAGAAGTGACTATGGCAGAGATTCCAGATTGCCGGGCAAGGCTGTATTAGAAAAGGCTGTCAGATTGATTGATGACACATGCAATATCAGCGATCCGATGACCTTCTACAGAAGAGTAGACGAGTTGTTTGATGATTTTGACGAGACATCGGTTGAACTTGGCGATTTGAACACATTTCTTGGTGGAGTACAAAAAGAGAAGTTCATGAAGGCTTGCAGGACTCTGGCATTCTATGAGGCAAGTAAGAACTATATTTCCGCTGCAGAGATCATTGAGAATGCAAATCAGGTTAAGAAAATTATTTCTTTACAGAAGCCGTATAGTTTCATACCGAAGTTGGAGCAGTATGAGAAGATGTTGGGAGAGGCAATCGTTGCGCTTTTAGAGGAAGATGCGAAAAGAATTGAGCCGGACATTTATGCTGACAGAAAATTAGTGATGGATTCCATCGAGGATGACAGACCATATGCTGCTGCACTCAAGAAGAAATTGGGAGATAAGTTTGATGAACTTATTGAAAAACTGTATACCTGCAAGGATATTGCTTCATTGAATGGCATTCCATCTGAGAGTAATGCTTTGCTACAGAATTCGTTGGATGAACTGAAAAAGACGGAACATGCATATCAGCTTAGTATTATGCCGAAAGAACCGGCAAACGGCGGACAACAACTGGAAACGCCGGCTGCGCCTCCGGTAAAGGTAATAAATACTGTACCGGTTACAATGCGTACACTTACCGGTAACAGAACATATACATTCAGAACAGAAACAGAGATTGATGAATTTGTAGAGGAAATCCGTAAGAATCTGAAATCGATACTTGGGGCAGATACAGTAATTAAACTTAGTTAAGGCTTACGAGTGGATGGAAAGGAGCATGGTTATCAATGGATAAGAGCGCAATCAGAAATTTTGCGATTGAGGCAAGAAAAATGCTTATGAAGTCAGCCGAAACAGAGGCTGGTTTCTATGGCGTTACCAAAAACGGATGCAAGAGTCCGATACAAAAGGGCAATGATTTTGAGGTATATGAGACGATTGCAGGAACAGAGAACCGTATCTATGGCGCTGACATAAAGAGAAGAGCAAATCTGGTAAAGGCAGTTGAAACGCTGGGATTTGAGCAGGTAATGGAAGAAACTGCATATACGTGGTTCAATCGTATCATTGCGATAAGATTTATGGAAGTGAATGATTATCTCCCTACTCGCGTGAGAGTGTTATCTTCCGAAACCGGAAGCAATACACCGGATATTGTTACACAATTTCTGGACGTTGATTTGAACATGATGCCAGAAGAATTGGAGAAGGTGCAGAAAGCCAAAGACGAAAATAGGTATGACGATGCATTCAGAATGTTGTTTATTAAGCAGTGTAATGAACTGAATGCTATCTTGCCGGGACTTTTTGAAAAAACAGATGACTATATGGAACTACTGTTGAAACTGTCATATACAAGTGACGGTGTGGTTCGCATGCTCGTGGATTCTATTGATGAGAATAATTTTAATGTTGAAACGGAGGGGCAGGTGGAAATTATTGGCTGGATGTATCAGTATTATAATACGGAATTGAAGGATGATACATTTGCAAAGCTAAAAAAGAATGTAAAGATTACTAAGGAGCGTATTCCCGCAGCTACTCAGTTGTTTACGCCGGACTGGATTGTAAGGTATATGGTTGAAAATTCTGTAGGCAGGGTATGGATTGAACATTTGAGAGCTGTGAATCCTTCTATAGATGAAAAGGAAAAGGCAGAAGAATTTGGTTGGAAATATTACTTGCCGGAAGCGGAACAGGAGGATTCGGTTGCTGAAAAGTTAGTTGAAATTAGGAAAGATTATGCCGGATTAGAGCAAAAGGATATTACGTGCATTGACCCTTGTATGGGAAGCGGGCACATATTGGTGTATATGTTTGATGTTTTGATGGACATTTATCGAAGCGAAGGTTTTAGTGAAAGAGATGCTGTGTTTAGTATTCTGAAAAATAATATCAGAGGTCTTGATATTGATAAAAGAGCATATCAATTATCCTATTTTGCGCTGATGATGAAGGCAAGAGGATACAATAGGACTTTCTTTAGAGGAAAACAAGATGAAGAAGGTAATCGGCGTTTTGTAGAGCCAATGGTGCTTGCTGTTGAAGAAAGCAATACAATAAATCTTGGACAATTAAAGTATTTTGGAGCAAATTTAAATGAAATTGAAAAAAACAATGCTATCAATCAGATGCAAGGATTATTGGAGGCGTTAAGGGATGCGAAAGAATATGGTTCTATTCTTGCGGTAGATAATTATGATTGGGAATTACTCCTGGAATTTGCAGATTCGGAAAATACGGATGGACAAATAAGTTTTGACACATTAGGGATAGAATTGACGCAGAGTCAAATGAAGAGACTGATCTGCCAAGGCAGGATTATGTCAAATAAATATTGTGTAGTATCCACAAATCCCCCGTATATGGGGATATCAAATGGTAATGCAAAATTAAATGCGTTCGTAAAAAAGAATTATCCGAACAGCAAAGCAGACTTGTTTGCTGTATTTATTGAACGTTGTGGACAGATGATGAAAGAAAACGGATATCAGGCTATGATTACACAGCATGCGTGGATGTTTCTGTCCAGCTTTGAAAAACTGCGTTCAAAATTGCAAATGACAGATACTGTAAATATGGCGCATTTGGGAGCAAGGGCGTTTGAAGAAATCGGCGGGGAAGTGGTACAGACCACCAGCTTTGTGATGCGGAAAAGCCATATTGCGGAATATAGGGGGACATATTGCAGGCTGATTGAGCCGACCACGCAGAAGGGTAAGGAAGAGATGTATCTTGCAGGGGAAAAACGCTATACGGCGGTGCAGGATAATTTTACGAAAATTCCGGGGAGTCCGGTGGCGTATTGGGCAAGTCCCAAAGTATTAAATGGTTTCTTAAATCAGTCAATCGGCGAATCTATGTTATTGTGTCAAGGACTAACAACGACTGATAATGAAAAATATGTGAGATATTGGCAAGAACTGGATATTGGAAATATAGGCTTTTCATATGATTCAAAAGATGCGAAAAGAAGTGGGAAAAAATGGTTTCCATTTAATAAAGGCGGAGCATACTGTAAATGGTATGGTAATAATGAATTAGTGGTTAACTATAAAAATGATGGAGAGGAAATTAAGTCAGATGTACTTCAGAAATATAAATATTTAAAAACACCAGATTTTGTTGTTAAAAATTCTAAAACATATTTTGAAGAAGGATTAACTTGGTCGGCTTTGAGTAATGATTTTTCAATAAGGTGGTTTCCCCAAGGAGCCATATGTGCAGATAAAGGGCAAGGATTATTTGCAGAGAAAGATATATTATATTATGTATGTGGATTTCTAAATTCTTGTGTAACAAAAGTATATTTACAATTTATATCTCCAACATTAGATTTTAATTGTGGATATATTAGAAAGCTTCCATTTAGATTAGAGGAAAACGAAATTGGTGCAATTACAAGTAAAGTGAAAGAGAATATTGTGTATGCCCAGCAGGATTGGGACTCTTTCGAAACTTCATGGGATTTCAGCACACACCCGTTTCTGCAAATGAATCAAAAATCTATAGAAATGGATAATATTGCTATAACAAAGATTTCTGACAGCTATGGTTTATGGAAAGCCTATACCGATATTGCATTTGAAAAATTGAAGCACAATGAAGCAGAACTCAACCGCATTTTCATTGACATTTATGGATTACAGGATGAACTGACACCGGAAGTAGAAGATAAGGATATTACAGTCCGAAAGGCAGATTTGGGCAGAGATATCCGCAGTTTTATTTCCTATGCGGTAGGCTGTATGTTCGGGCGGTATTCTCTCAATCAAGACGGTTTGATGTTTGCAGGCGGAAATATGAAAGATACCTATGCATATTATGGCGGAACATTTGCCGATACTGCAAATATTCGCATGGATGGGCAATATACATTTGGAGAATTAGGCACTCCCTTTTATTATTTTCCAGTGGATGGAAAAGAGCCATTGGAGTGCTGGAAAGTAGATGCGGATAACGTCATTCCAATTACGGACGAAGAATACTTTGCGGATGATATTGTAAACAGATTTGCAGAATTTGTGAAAGCTGTCTATGGTGAGGAATCTTTAGAGGAAAATTTGGAGTTTATAGCAAGTGTGCTGGGAAATAAAAGTTTTTCTTCACGAGAGGCAATCCGAAATTACTTTTTGAAAGATTTCTTTAAAGACCACTGCAAGATATATCAAAAACGCCCAATCTATTGGTTGTTTGATTCTGGTAAACAGAACGGTTTTAAATGTTTGATTTATATGCACCGCTATAACAAGGACACACTGAATCTCATCCGTTCAGAATACCTGCACAAGACACAGAATGCAGTAGAAAACGCATTAAAGAATGCGGAATATATTATTCAGTCCTCTACAAGCGCTGTTGAAAGGGCAAAGGCAACGAAAGACAGAGACAGATATGTAAAGCAGCTGAATGAAATGCGTATTTATTATCAGGCATTATCCCATCTTGCATTACAGAAGATAGAGATTGATTTGGACGATGGCGTGAAACACAATTATCAGTTATTCCAAAATATTGAAGTGATTGTCGATGGTGGTAAGAAACAAAAGGTCGATTTGTTGGCAAAAATATAAAGAGAAATAAAATATTTGTTTTGGAGGTGCCCATATGACAATGGAAGAACTCAAAAAACTAATAGATTCCGGTGAGAAAATTGACGTTGAATTTAAAAAATCAGAAAATGATTTAAACAAGGATGTTTATGAGTCTGTCTGTTCTTTCAACAATAGGAATGGAGGACACCTTTTTCTTGGCATTGCAGATAAGACGAAAGAAATTCGAGGAGTCAATTCAGAACGAATAGACAAAATGATGAAAGATTTTACCACATCTGTCAATAATGCAAATAAAATTAATCCGCCAATGTATCTTACACCTGAGGTATACGAAATAGACAGAAAGAAAATTATTTATATCCGAATTCCGGAGGGTACTCAGGTCAGGCGTTTAAATGGACGGATTTGGGATAGAACATATGAGGGAGATATCGATATTACGGATAATGCAGAGTTGGTATATAAAATGTACGCAAGAAAACAAAGCACTTATTTTGTGAACAAGGTTTATACGAATTTTGGATTGGATTATTTGGATTTTGATGTGATAAGAAGAGCAAAAAAAATGGCTGTTTCAAGGGTAGATAATCATGCGTGGGCAGATATGGAAGAAGAAGAAATACTTAGAAGCGCCGGTCTGATTATTAGCGATCCGGATACGGGAAAGGAAGGCATTACGCTTGCTGCAATTTTATTGTTTGGAAAAGACAGTACAATTATGTCTGTTTTGCCGCAATATAAAACGGATGCAATTTTCAGAGTAAAGAATCTGGATCGTTATGATGACAGGGAAGTGATTATTACGAACCTTATTGACAGTTACAGAAGATTAATGGATTTTGGAAAGAAACACTTGAACGATATATTTGTCTTGGATGGAACTCAGAGTGTTAGTGCCAGAGATAAGATTTTGAGAGAAATAATATCGAATATATTGGCTCATAGGGATTATTCTAATGCCTATACTGCGCAATTTGTGATCGAAGGAGACAGGATTTTTACAAAAAATAGCAATCTGCCACATGGACACGGCGAATTGCGGCTGACAGAATTCGAGCCATTTCCGAAAAATCCGCCTATTTCAAAGGTTTTTAGAGAAATTGGATATGCAGATGAATTGGGTTCAGGAATGCGTAATACCAATAAATATACTAAATTGTATTCGGGCGGGACGCCCATGTTCATTGAAGATAATATTTTTAAAATTGTGATCCCGATGGAGAATGCAGCAGTTTTGCAAGTGGGTCCGGAAAGTATGAATAAAGAGACTAACAAAGAAACTAACAAAGAAACTAACAAAGAAACTAACAAAGAAATATCAGAGAGAATCCTTGATATTATGCGGAAAACACCTGAAATATCAGTTAAAGAGACTGCTCAAATACTGGATATATCGGTTGGCGGCGTCAGGTATCATATAAACAAAATGAAAAAATCGGGTCTGATTGGGCACATAGGCTCCACAAAAAAGGGAAAATGGATTATTTATAAAAAATAATTTAGGGAGATAATTTTTTATGGATTTACAAGAAATTCAAAATAAATTGAATACGCTTCTTGCAGGTGCGGAGAGAAAGATTGTCTTTTGGTATGACGATGATGCTGCATATGCCGAAGACATTCCAAATTTGGAATTGGCAGAAGGCAATAAGATATGGCAGTTGAACGATCATAACTGGTTTGAGACAAAACTGTTATTGGAAGAACGTGATACTGAGTCAAATTATCTGGTCTATGCACCTTTTGCCAGACCAGAGGATAAAGAGAACAGTCTTGTAGACATTTTCTATTATTCAGAGCACTTCTATACAGATAAATTAGTTCAGTTGATGGGCGATTTAAGTATTCCGGTAGAGTGTCAGGATGAGATGAAGAAATACAAGAAATTCTGGAATGCGACCAATACGACTAAGTTTCAGAATCTGCAAATTACAGATTACACATCGGAGAAGTTAGCATTAGGTGTAATGTGTGTACTGGCAGGAATTAAGACAGTTAGCTTTGAGGAACTGATGAAGAAGATAGTTCTTGCTGGAATGGATGATAATGCCATATTAAAGAAATTTGTTACAAACAAGATTGATAAATCTTTTTGGCAGTTATGCGAAACACAGTATGGATATAAGGATACAACGCCTACAATTCTTAAATTCATGGTTACAATGATTGTGACATATACAGATACTTTGGCAGATGGCAATATTCCAAAGGAATGGAAAACATTCTTGTCCGGCAAGCAGAATGATGTTGTTGTTTTTGTAAAGAATCTGATGAACAATGAGGAATCTAAAGCAGTGTATGATGATATTGCAGATGTAATTGCCTGCGAATTGAATGCCAGAAAACTTATGAAGAACATTCCGTTAGAAAATATTGTTGCCTGTGATTCGTTTGCACTGTTTGATGAGAATATTATTGACTGGATTATCTCGAAGATTGAAGATAATATGCTGGATGAGAAGATTACAGGACTGACCATTCCGGAGATTTGTGAAACCCGTACAAAATTATGTTATCACTATGCAGATAAGTATAGAATCAATTATTTGATGCTTTACAATGCGTTTCACTTAATCAAAGGGGTTTCTTTACGTTCGTACAAGCCACAGTTAAAAGATGTGGTTGAGGACTATGTAAAGAGTACCTATATGATCGATACCTATTACCGCAAGTTCTACTATTTTATGGATCAGATTGGTATGAGTGAGAACATAGAGAAGATTAAGGAACTGGTTGAGAATATCTATACGAATAAATATCTGACAGATTTTGTCTGCAAGTGGAATCAGACTTTGACGGATGAATTATACAATACCTATCCAGATATGAGACAGGAAGACTTCTATGAAACATATGTAAAGCCATTTAGGAGAGAAGATGGCAGAGATGGCAAGGTTATTGTAATTATATCCGATGGTATGAGATATGAGTGTGCCAGGGAGCTGTTGGACAACCTCGATTTGGATGAAAAGTGTGATGCGAAGATTAGTCATATGTTAAGCGTACTGCCATCTGAGACAACATTGGGTATGGCATCGTTATTGCCGCATAAGGAAATTGTGGTTGATGAAAATCTTGATGTCACAGTTGATGGAATGCATTGTGGTAACAGTATGGCTGAGAGACAGAAGATTTTGCAGACAGCGATACCCCGTTCGGCTTGTTATGATTTTGATAAGGTTATGAATGCAAGGAAAGATGAAATTCGCCAGATGCTGCAGGATAAGGATGTGGTATATATCTATCAGAATCAGATTGATGGTAGAGGAGAAAGCAGCAGATCCGAGAATGAAGTGTTTCATGCGTGTCAGGAAGCGATTGAAGAAATCCAGGCATTGATTCGTAGAATTACCGGATATGTATCTGCTACGAGATATTTGATTACTGCAGACCACGGTTTTATTTACAAGAGAGATAAATTACAGGAATCAGATAAAATCTCTATGGATAAGGAACAGATTTCTGTTGTTAATAAGAGATACCTGCTTTCTGTTGACCGTGTACAGAATGATGCAGTTATCAGCAGAGCATTAACATATTTAAGCAGACTGAACAATGTGTATGTTACGACACCGATTGGTGAGGATATTATTAAAACCAAAGGTGGCGGACAGAATTATGTACATGGTGGATCTTCGCTGCAAGAGATGATAGTGCCTGTAATCAAGGTTAAGACATTTACTGGAAAGCAGGATACCGGAATGGTAAATGTGGAATTATCCTCATTTACAAGTAAGATAACAAGTATTGAGGTTCGCTTGGATTTCATGCAGATGGAACCCGTATCAGATACCAGGAAGCCAAGACGGTTAGTGGCGTTCTTCGTGGATGCAAAAGGTAACAAGATTTCTTACGATGTACCGCTCATAGCAAATGTAAGAGATACAGATGCAAGAAAACGTGTGATGAATGAGAAGTTTACACTCAAGAGTGGAAAATACAGCAGAAATGAAGATTATTTCCTTGTATTGGCAGATATGGATGATGAAAGAATTGAACATCATAGATATAAGTTTGAAATTGACATCGCAGATATGCTGTAACTGCGAAGGTACTGCGCAGTTGCGATATGCTATAGAAAAAGGATTTGGAGGACGGACGATGAATAACTCGTATATAATCAGTAAAATGAATGAGTTCATGTTCCAGCTTAACGGAAAAATGGGAGCATGGTTAAGTAAGAAGCTGCCAATGATCACAGATAATTGGTGGCAGGAACTTGTTGTGAACAACCTTAGTACGTTACAGCGAGAGCATGTGCTCAATAATAAAATTACAAGCATTAATGGTCTTGATTTGGCTGAATTACTGCGGATTTTTGATCGCAACTGGTTTGTCATTACCAGCAGATTCTTTGTAAATAACAAGGAGCGTAACAATATCAGAAAAATGCAGGAAGTCCGTAATTCATGGGCGCATATTACACCAAGTGCAATTAATAAAGAAAAGGTGATTTCTAATGTAGATACGATGATTGCTTTAATGCAGGCTTTCGATGCTTCCATGAAAGAAACCAGAGATATGGAGAATTTTATTTTTGATGTGGAAGAAGCTAAGGAAATTAAGCCGGAAGAGGATAAGCCTGTTATTGTTGAATCAAGTGAACCGGAGGTGCAGACAACTGGCGGCATTAAAGTCGGCGATGTTGTTACTTTAGTGAGTGATGCATCAATCATTGGCGCTGTTACCGAGATGGAAGGGAATAAGTATTCTGTACTTATCAACGGTTCTATTCAGTCTTTCTATGGAGAACAGATTCAACCTTTGAAACCAAAGCGCAAGTTGAATCATTTACCAATAAAAAGAGTGCGTTCATTATTGACAGCATATCAGATTAACCATCCTGGTAATAGTAATCTGTACTCTTTGAACGCAGCAAGGATTGATTTTGTACCATATCAGTTCAGACCGGCTTTGAAGATGATTAAGGCAGAGATACCTAAGCTGCTTATTGCAGATGATGTAGGTGTTGGTAAGACGATTGAAGCAGGACTTATTCTGAAGGAGATGGAAGCACGTTCTAATGTTTCCTCGGTACTTATTATCTGTCCAAGACCACTTGTGGCAGAACGTAAATGGGTTCTTGAGATGAAGCGTTTTGATGAAAACTTCACGCAGTTAGATGGCAGGGAGTTGGCTGAAGCCATCTCTGAGACCAAGAGAGATGGTGTGTGGCCTGAGCGACATAACAAGACGATTATTCCATATTCCTTATTTGGAGAAGATTCTGTGATGGGAACACAGTCAACATCCTCCAAGAAGAAAAAAGGACTCGGGTTAGCAGAACTTGACCCGCCGCCACATTTTGATTTAGTAATCGTGGATGAAGCGCACACGATCAGAAATGCGAATACATGGTGGTATAAGGGTGTTGATGCGTTCTGTAAAAATGCGGATGCAGTTGTATTCCTTACCGCAACGCCATTACAGAATGGTAATAATGATTTATATACACTTTTGAATTTACTCAGACCGGACTTGATTATTGATAAGGATACCTTTCGTACAATGGCAGAACCGAATCAGTACATAAACAATCTTTTGCGTGCAGTTCGTAATCAGGCAGAAGGCTGGCAGGAAGATGGCAGAGCTGAAATTGCCCGCATTTTGGAGACGAATTGGGGCAGAAATGTTATTCAGCATAGTCCGGATTTTGAAAAGATATATGACTTCTTAGATAAAGAGGAAGTCACAAGAGAAGAAAAGATGGATATGATTTCAAGGATTGAAGCATTGCATTCGTTCCATGGAATTATTAACCGTACTCGGAGAAAAGATATTGAGGATTTCTGTATTCGTAGAAATCTTACTGTTAAGGCGCCGTTTAATATGTTGCAAAGAGATTTATACGATGCCTTAATGGAGTTTGAAGAAACGGCACTTACAATGCTGCACGGCAGCAGAAGTGTTCGTTTTATGATGTGTACAATTATGAGACAGGCATCAAGCTGTATCTATGGTCTGGTACCATTTATGAATGATATTGTTACTAGAAAACTGAACCAGATACAAGAAGATGGTGAATTGTATGAATATGACTTTGAAATGAATGATGACTTTGAAAATTCTTTGTTTGAATTGGCGGATGAGATTGCTGATCTGTCTGCGAAGTTGACAAAAGACGATCCTAAGTTCGAAAAGATGTATGAGATTATTTTGGAGAAAGAAAAGGAA
>CAQBGY010000054.1 GCA_948759685.1 uncultured Eubacterium sp. | reverse complement strand
CCTCACAGATTACAGCAGCAATGGATATATAGATACTAGTTTCCATTTTATGGACTTTCTTGCGGTTCATACTAGGATCTTCTATTTGTTTACAAAGGTCAATTATACCAATTTCCATGTTAGTTTATGTTTTAATATATCTTATAAAGACAAGAAAAACAATCGACACAAACAGACAATAACACATTAATAATCAACAATATAACAAATAAACAACAAGGAATAGTATAGTAAAAAATATAATATATTTACTCTGGAACGCTTAGTTGAATTTATAGTTTCACCAAGGTGAAGCAAGCGTATCACTTGGGTGACTACGCCTCTCCACTTAGATGCCAATGTATTGTCACCTAGGTGAAACCACAAAAGAAGACAGACAAAAGATAAGCATCCGGGATTGTGCGTGTTTTTTCCAGTCATAACAAAGTCAAAAGCCTAACGTACTTCGTTTGGCTTTTGATTTTATAACAGCTTGAAGAGAAATACACAAGAGGCCGAATGCTTACAATTCTTCCATAAACTTGACCAACGAGTGAACAATGCTTCAATCCATATACACCCACGCAGGGTGTGACTATGGTTGTCTATACACGTATTCACCTCGTCATTGTTTCAATCCACACACCCACGCAGGGTGTGACAACGTCCATAATGTATCCGGCGCAAGCTTCCCAGTTTCAATCCACACACCCACGCAGGGTGTGACCTTTTTGTACATTTGCAATGTGTTCAGAATATGTTTCAATCCACACACCCACGCAGGGTGTGACAATCCCTTGCCCCGTTTGACGAGGGTGCATAATCGTTTCAATCCACACACCCACGCAGGGTGTGACTCTAGGTCAATAATAAAGATTACAGAGAGTAAAGTTTCAATCCACACACCCACGCAGGGTGTGACAATGGAGAATTAGATGTTGATTTAGTTGTTTTCCGTTTCAATCCACACACCCACGCAGGGTGTGACAGGACGTGCTGCTCGCGCTGCTTCCCAAGAAGGTTTCAATCCACACACCCACGCAGGGTGTGACAGGCGATTGGTTACAATCTTCGTTATTGGCAATGGTTTCAATCCACACACCCACGCAGGGTGTGACTCTCGCGATTCTTTTTGGCGTTCGATGAACAGCGAGTTTCAATCCACACACCCACGCAGGGTGTGACAATAATCTCGGAGAGCCTTATCCTTACTATACTGTTTCAATCCACACACCCACGCAGGGTGTGACTTAAGGGGCTATCTCCAATGTCATAAAACCTCATTGTTTCAATCCACACACCCACGCAGGGTGTGACTACCAGGAATAGCAATCTGCCAATAACAAGGGAGTTTCAATCCACACACCCACGCAGGGTGTGACCTTCGATTGCTCGAATTCTTTTCGCTGTTCATCGTTTCAATCCACACACCCACGCAGGGTGTGACGGATTAAGACCACGGGAAATCATAGCCTGAGGGGTTTCAATCCACACACCCACGCAGGGTGTGACCCGGAGTTGCTCAAGAAGTTGAACCGTTTCACATGTTTCAATCCACACACCCACGCAGGGTGTGACCTTTCATAGACTGATAAGACCAAGTACCAGAAGTTTCAATCCACACACCCACGCAGGGTGTGACATGTATACAGGGGTGTATAGGCACGGCAAGGCAGGTTTCAATCCACACACCCACGCAGGGTGTGACCCACTGCCAGTAGCGAAGATTATAACCGATATTAGTTTCAATCCACACACCCACGCAGGGTGTGACAAAGCACGAGAAATCAAACGCAGAGGAACAGCATAGTTTCAATCCACACACCCACGCAGGGTGTGACAAACATCACGACCGGTATTTTTTTCTTTAACTGTTTCAATCCACACACCCACGCAGGGTGTGACGTACCATAATCGAGAGCATTACGAAGCTCATAGGTTTCAATCCACACACCCACGCAGGGTGTGACTATGGCTCAAGCTCGTGCTAGTATAATGAATGCTGTTTCAATCCACACACCCACGCAGGGTGTGACCCATAAGAAAGCTCAAAAGGCGTCTATGCGTGTGTTTCAATCCACACACCCACGCAGGGTGTGACTGGTTCATTCCTTGATCCTGCTTCACCAAAAAAAGTTTCAATCCACACACCCACGCAGGGTGTGACCGTCGCCAAGTGATTGATAAACGGAATTAATTATGTTTCAATCCACACACCCACGCAGGGTGTGACCAATTCTCTGTGGTGTTCGGTGAACAGCGAAAAGTTTCAATCCACACACCCACGCAGGGTGTGACTGCTATTGGTGCTTCGTCTCAAAATAAGATTAATGTTTCAATCCACACACCCACGCAGGGTGTGACTTGGTGGAGAAAGTGTAAGTACAATATTAGGTAGTTTCAATCCACACACCCACGCAGGGTGTGACTTTTCGTGTATATACAATAACCAATACTGTAAAAGTTTCAATCCACACACCCACGCAGGGTGTGACATAGGTGATAGTCTGACATCCGCAGGTAAATATGTTTCAATCCACACACCCACGCAGGGTGTGACGATGCAATCGCAACCGTTCTTTGTAAGGAGGCGGTTTCAATCCACACACCCACGCAGGGTGTGACTAGTAGTAATGTTTGCGTTCAATATTTGGGCGGGTTTCAATCCACACACCCACGCAGGGTGTGACCAGCCATGCGGATAAATCTCATAACGTCGCAAAGGTTTCAATCCACACACCCACGCAGGGTGTGACGCATTTGCAACCGATAATTGACAGATTGGAAAAAGTTTCAATCCACACACCCACGCAGGGTGTGACCCGGGTGGGAATGTTATACAAGCGTAGGACAAACGTTTCAATCCACACACCCACGCAGGGTGTGACTCTATATCTAATAACATATTATAAATCAGCAAATTTAATCCACTGTTATGCGAATCATCATTATTATTCAACTTCATAACAAAGAAATACCCTACAAATAATTTAATCTACTGATTATTAACACATGCGAAGATACTACTTTTTTTGTAACACACCACATTCGCATTATATTATAAGAGCCTCCTCAAGTTTATACGCCGTTTCAACACCTATTACTTCCACCCTCTTATTCTCATTTTTACTAAGAATATAAAAACGAACACTATCAAGAGACATATCAATAATATCCCTAACTCTCCCTTTTAGAAGAGAATATTGCGCTTCCGTCACTACACACTCAAAGACTGAGTTCTGCACCCTCTGTCCATAATCCAGACAAGCCTTGGCCACACATCGTAAACGGCGAGCCCCCTCTTTGCTTGTAGTATCCACATCGTAAGTCACAAGAATGTACATAATTAAAAATCATTTTATAAGAAATACCGGATAATCGTCAATATCCTGCCTGATATATCTTGCCATTAACATAGCCTGCACATAAGGCAGAAGCCCTATTTCAACTTTTTCATTAAGATAAGGATGAATTATCACTTCCCTTTTCCTTGCCTGCCATGCAGTAATAAAAGTCTTTTTCCCTTTATCTGTCATAACAACCCCATTATCACCTTGGAACAAGAAGTCTTTTACTGAAATCTGTCTTTTATTAATCAACGACAAAATAAAACGGTCGCCAAGGTAAGCACGTAACTCTTCCATCATATCTAAGGCCAACGATGTGCGCCCCGGACGGAGTGTATGGAGAAACCCGACGTATGGATCAAGGCCAACAGTTTCGAGAGCGGCCGCAACATCATTGGCTATCAACGTATATGCAAAAGACAACATGGCATTCACCGCATCCTTGGGAGGACGACGATTGCGACCATGAAATGGGAAATCAGTCTTCTGATTAAGTATCAAGATTGGCAATACCTCAAAATAGGCATTCGAAGCCATCCCCTCATAACCAATTAATTCCGTCTTATCTTGAGCCTTCAAAGCATCACGCTTGGCACGTTCCAATACTTGCACCGCCCTATTAATGTCTTCATTCTCACCATAATCACGAATATATCTCCTCAATATATTGCGATAGTTTTGAATCTTACCACCAATCATCAACCTAACCACATGCAACGACCAAGATGCATCGTCCGACAATTGGTACTGCTTTTTGCGTAACAGAACATTCCCTTTCGTAGCACCTTGAACCCTGCTGATAAATCTGCCTTGTGGAGAAAGAAATGTGAGTGATATACCATTGTCACTACACAATTTCATCACACCGGGACTTGCGCCCATATATCCGAACGTAACGATGCCCTCTATATTTATGACAGGAATACGAAACACCTCCTCCTGCTGAACAGATATAACGACATTCAGCCCATCCTTACTAAGATACGCTTCCGGTGTCGTCACATACAAAGTATTCAATAGTTTTCTCATAGATACAGATTTTTAGTAAGGTAATTATCTACCGAAGTACAATTATTTACCATTTCCGGCATGCAGATATCTTTCAGCGAGCACTTGTCACAATGTTTCCCATATTCAGCCTTCGGGATAACCGCTTTACTAAATATATCGTGCATATCCCGGGCACATTGTCTGACTATATTTCGCAGCTCCTCCGTTATATCCACATTAACCCGATGGCGAAGCTCCCCATAAAAGAAAGAGCCGTATGGTATATGGATAGCATACATTTCTTCTATGCACATGATTTGTGCTGCCAACTGCACTTCATCCACCTCGTTTCTTTTCGGTTTGCCATGCTTATACTCCACAGCAACCGGTTGCCATCGCCCCGGATAGTTGGGATGCAAAATCGTATTTTCAAAAGATGAGGAAGGAAGTAACTCTATGGCATCAGAGATTCCATAGAGTCCAAGTTCACGCGAAGCGATATTCACCGCACGCAATGTTATCTGGTCACCACACTTTTGTCTATAAAACGGATCATCTACATGCTTGTGCAGAATCTGTCCTTCGATGGTGAGACGATTATCATCCCATTGCTGCTCAATGTGTATCAAAGCCCATTGCCGGGGACAGAACCTAAAGTGCTGAATCCCCGACAACATGAGCATATCGTCTTCATTGTACATACGATGGAATTATATCAGTTCCTCAATAGTTACATTTGATGGAGCATTCTCCTTATCTATAGTAACTGAATAGTCGATGAATGAGCGTGGTGCTCCATCGCAGACTTTCTCCACTTTTACCAATTCAAACAACTTGTTGGCGGGAGCATTACCCAATATGGAGTCATGCTTGAAGACTATCAGTTTTTGAGCACTCATCAATCCACGTGCCGCCGAACGATCCACATCGAACATGTTCTTTAAAGCTTCCCAAAATAGTTCAAGGTCTTCTTCAGAAAATCCTGTCTGTTGTGCCAAGTTAGCGGAGATGAAGCCGTGACAGACATAGAGGCCATAAGGAATGGTCGCTTTACGTCCCTGTATTCCCACTTGTGATTCATAGGTCTTTTCTTCATCACGAGCTACACATACGGTTAATGCATGCTCTGCTGAAACAATCATATCTTGCGAACGGGCAAAAGTCATTTGAATCGGCCCCCTCACTTGTCCTGCGTTAGGTCCGGTTGAGAGTACTGCTCCAAAAGTCCTAACGTCAAAGAAGCGTCTGCACATAGCAATTTTACCAGCTGAACTCTTATCGGCAGGAGCTTTTTCTTTGATTTTTAGTTCTATTCCTAAATCTTCTTTGTACATTTTGCGGATTTCTTCATTAATAAAGACCTCTTCTCCAGAAATTTCTTTGGATTTGACAAGAATATCGTTACCTGCTTTTCCTGCTTGGGCTATTTGTACATAATTACGTACCTTGCGTTTCAAACAAACATCTGTAACAAGGCCTATACCAGTTTCAGCATCTATCCGAGGAAGATTACCTGCATCCGGGTCACCATTTGGATTACCATCTTGTACATCAAAAATGTAAACGAAATCAATTCTATTCTTTAATTCTGACATAATTGTATATTTTTAAAAATTATTCTTCAGTTTCTTGATTCTCTCTGTGAGCTTTCTGATGATAATAGCCGAGGAAGAATCGTCCTTGATCTTCCAAACTCAATGTATTAGGAAAATTTTGAATTAAAACTATTATCTCTTTCTTTTGATTATCAAAGAAATTAGCAAGGCCTTTCTTCTCTTTAGCCAATTTAGCATAATGACTGTTTGATAATTTGAGAACTGTTGAAAATACTGTAGATGGCGTAGATGAAGCCGCGTTCATGTAACTTGAACGAATGGAATCTTGTTTATTTGCTGCATATTGTAGGTTTTCCAACACGGCAAACAGCCTTCCACAAAGATACCCTTGATTTTGATTTTCTTTGTCTAACATAATATCTAATTTTTTATGGTTGTTATTTTCGTTTAGTCTGTTGAGATATGCCTTGATGATAGCAGCACGCACTATATTGACGGATTGTTCTGCACGTATGCGACGAATACATGCTTGAAAGAGAGAAGCCGGATACGGCAACCCTTGAAATATGCTTCTCACCACAGCATCAGGAAGGTTGGGAGTCGCATCACTTGACTTTCCTCCAAGAGTAACATTTCCAAGAATGGAATGCATTCCCACGTACGGCTTCTTATCTTTGCGAGTGTCAACCATCTCCATATCCGTAAAATGTTTACTTATCAAACCTGCAAATTCACGCAAAGGCATCTCATTCCAATATACTACCGCAATTCTTGCCGAATTAGGAGCCAAACCCAAAATGAAGAATTTGTCATCATCGTTTGCCGATAATTTTCCGTTATAGATAGACTGGAAAGTATCATATACTAACTTTATGCGCCTGTTTGAGTCGTCATTTTCTTCTTCAATCCGCCCCAACAAAGAAAATAGACTATTTTCGGACTCTTTTGAAGCCTCGCTATTGGAGGAAGCCCAGAAAAGATAAGTACGTGAGCCCACCATAAACTTATTGTAAGAATCCGAACGCAGCAAATGATTCAATGCGGTTGTATATGCAAATTCAGCTTCTTCTGATATTGGAGCATTGTATCCTTTAGATTTCCCATACGAATCATACCCGGAATTAACTTGAAATGCAACTAGTTTAGCTGTTTCTTGGCTTCCAAGTATCTTTGTAGCAGTTGTAATCTCTACAACTTTTGAATATCTCCCTGTTATCAAACAAAGATTTCCTGCCACGCCATGATTCTCGTCAAACAAATTTATCAATTCCCTTTTCGAAGCCACTATTTTCGTATCCCCTTCTATAAGGAAAGAAAAGGTAGAATATTTCTTATTAAGATTTTTGGCTATATCATCCCATAAAGAATCTTTCTGCATAGCCCCAACTATAAAAGAATGGTCTTGCTGATAAAATGCATAAACAGCTTTTATGTCCTCATTATCCGGAAAAGCATCATATATATCTTTTACTTTCGCCTTAAATACTTCAAAGTACTTACGTATCTTTTCCATATCCCCCTTATCGGAATAACCAAATACATATTTACAATTGTCATACAAATAGTTTGCAACAGGGGCACTTGACCGGCTAACACTTTTCTTAACAAGAAACCGCTGTGCCGACTTCTTATCTATGCGCCTGTCTTCAAAGCGCAGAAATTTTCCACATCTATCAATAACAATAATAAATCCAATCTCTTTGTATTCTAAACCAAAAGGGGCCACATCATCTCCACTTCGATGATAGTAATCATATAATGCTTTCAGTATCATCTCAACACCTCCTCACTATCTTTATCCGGTACAACAATCACTCCCTTTTTCATTTGGGCTCTATAAAACATAGCATTCGGTTTTTGTGGATTTTCCTCAAAGTCCATATCATAAAGCATAATGCCGAAATCCCTGTCTTCGGCTAAGGGATAATCAAGATTATCAGTACTTTCAATATACTTCCAGTTTGCAGAAAACTCACGACATCCGAGATAGGGCTGCGTAAAACATTGCCCTTGTGATGCCCTGCGTTCGAACATCTGATAATACTTCATAGGATTCTCGTCGGCACTTGGCTGATGCTTGGCAAAAGCCTCTTTCGGACGGTCTTTTACCGGAATAAATACTAACTTAGCATAAATTCGGTAACGCACATCCAACAGAAGCAACGTGTTCTTCTGCTGACGTTTATCTTCAATAATGATAGGTGATTTACTGGCAACTGCCCCCACCTCATTCCGTCTAATGGTAGCCCATTTAATAGGTCTGAGTACCTCAATCTTTGTTACCTGCCAACGCATGGCATAGCGTTTAAACAGTATCGCTTCAAAGATGGCGCGTGCCGCCGATGGCGTTATGACATCGTAACTCACACGCTCTACTTTCAATTCCGGACGAGTGAAACAAGCCCAATCGCCCCACACCTCCAGACAATATTCTTTATCTGTATATTCCATATCATTCATCGTTTTCCTTGTTTTCCAATAAATCTTCCGGCTTCTGACCTTCAAAAAACCTTTTTGCCGACAAGGGAGTTACCACTTCACGACCGGTTTTTTGCTCCAACTGTTCGCGTGCCACACGAGCCACATCACCACCGTCAGCCGCACACTGCATATTTTCACCCAATGTCTGAGGATTTTTAGCTTTAGTAATACTTGTCGTAGAGAGTTCGGCCAGCATATTAAGAACCAATTCTTCATTGGTCATATTGTCCCGGAGATTTTCTTTCTTCAAGCCCTTGAACTGTTTGTACTCCTTTGCCGACTTTCCGGTCCATTGCTGATAGATAATGTCTGTAAGAGTAGCATATTGAACACCTTCCTCTACATTATGTAGTTTCCATTGATCTGTAAGATCTTTACGGATTTCAATGCTCTTCAAGCGTTGGTTTATCCAGTTGTCAGAGTAACCAAGTCGCTTGTAGTCCATCATAGCTTGCTCAATACTCAACTCAGGGTCTTGCATCTGATCAAGACGTTCGGATGCTACATGTGCCATCCATTGCTTGAACGGTTCTGCCTTGGGAGATGGGATAGACTGAATGATACGTAGTAGTTGTTCTGTATCAGCCACATCTGTAAGTCGCATCTTACCGTCTGTGGCTTTCATTTTCAAACCGTGACAATTTGTCACGGTTTCATTTCCCTCTTCTTTAAGTCTTTGCTTTAACTTACGCCAATAAGCAGTTGCATCAACACTGTCTGTTAAAACTGACACCACATCAACTATCGAAAAATACCATTTTTCCTTTTCATCATCCCACACGGTGCGGACTTTACGTTCTTCAAACAATTTCAATGTTTCTTTCTTTGTCATATCCGTTTCTTTATATCATTAATACTTCCTCCAGCCAATGGTTATCAAGGCTGAGACCTGTGGCTTTATTATACTGAGACCTGTCTGCCAATACATATATTCCTTCCAATATTTCTTCGACAAGCCCATAGCCTTTCAGTTGCTTAAAATCATAGGAACGGATGCCTACAGTAAATTTCGCCAATTGCTTCACCAACGAGTAGGTACACCCCGATTCTTTCAACTGCTCTATAAGTTCCATGCTGTTTTCCCAATTTATGATAACATTTATACTCGTATCATCAATCAGGTGAAATTCTTTTGATGCAGTTTCAAAACATAACTCAGTAGGTTTGTAGAGCCAGTGCTTTATATCCTTTTCATCAAATGTTTGTTTTCTGCTATACAATTGACAAAAATAGGCTTTCATGGTAGAAGGAGCAAACCAATCACTATCTTCCGGCAAATTCAACCGAGCATTGTTGGAGTCAGCCATTGAACCGAAGAGCTTTCGCTTCTCTGCCGCCAGACTGAACACAAATGTATGTCCCATGGCACTTCGTCCTTCCCGATTGCACCGTCCCGCTGCTTGCAATACAGAATCGAGTCCTGCTTCTTGACGGAACACAACCGGAAAGTCTATATCCACACCGGCCTCCACAAGCTGGGTTGCAATGACCCTGACAATCGGCTGCGACTCATCCTTCAATAAAGTTTTTATTTTACCAATAGTTTCGTGTAAGTGGGCAGGGCACATCATTCTAGACAAATGCAATTTCACTCCGTCATTGGGCAAACGGTCATACAGCTCTTTGGCATCTTTACGAGTGTTCACTATGCACAACACCTTATTATATTCAGACACCTTTGCAGCTATCTCATCGTATGTTTTTCCTGTATCATCGATTGACAACTTCACACGGCGAAGCTGGTCATGCAAAGCAAATTCTTCCGGAATAATTTCCTTGATATGTTCTATTCCCTTAAAATCAGCTTTAGGATTTGTTCCTTCTATCAGACCACTCAGTACCGGCTGGCTTGCCGTGGTAAACAATACCGAAACCCCGAACATTTCCTGATACGCTTTCAGCGCATCGACTATCGGCCGCAAGAAGCCGGTTGGCAACATCTGAACCTCATCCAAAACAAGAATTGAATTTGCCATGTTGTGCAGTTTGCGGCAATCAGATGTTTTATTGCTAAACATAGATTCAAAAAGCTGTACATTGGTAGTGACAATAATGGGATAGTCCCAATTCTCTGTAGCCAATTTTGCTTTTTCCCTATTTTCCTCGTCCTTAATATCATCGGGGTCGAAATTACTATGATGCTCCAATACATTTTCTTCACCAAAGATTTCCTTCAAAAGCCCTGCCGTTTGCACAATGATACTGGTATATGGGATGGCGATGATGATACGATTCATTGAATGGCTTACAGCATGCTTCATGGCCCATAACAAAGAAGAAAGTGTTTTACCGCCTCCCGTCGGAACTGTAAGACTATAAAATCCTTTTTCGCTTGAAGAAGTTCTACTGCATTGTTCTTTCACTTGCTGGCGGATGCGGTTCACTTTCGTATCGGCTGCATTCGATTGCAGTTTTTGCATATATGCCTCCAGCTGTGGAAGCAAATCGGCAAGCGTAGCCGAATTTCCCCGCTTCCGCCATGACTCTACATCCATAAACCGTTCTGTATCGAGCCGGTCGGCATCTACAAGACAGGAAAAAAGCATACGGGAAAGGTGATGAAAGTGTTTCCATTCAACCTTTGATTTAGAAAAAGGTGAATCAATAAATTCTTGGAATAATAAAGGTTTGTTTATGCTAATGTCACCCTCGTTTATTTCTTTGGACAATAGCCTCTCTTTCAATATGTTTTCCACATCCCCGAAATCATGTAACCCTGTGTGATGAGAAATAATTTGGTTTACAAGAAGATGGGAAACATCCTTTCCCATAAGTTCTTTTGCCAATATTCCACCCACAAAAGCATGGGTATGATCATCATAGCGCTTCTTGTCACTCGTAGGCAAACCATTCATCTTGCGTATGTATTGCTGGAATGCCGCCCGTTCCTTTCCTTTGTCATGAAGTAGGCCGAGCGCACGCCCCCAAGAAGGAAGTCCGAACTGCCCGGCGAAGGATGCCGCCATATCAGCAACCCCCTTTTGATGTTCATCATTGGTTTGTATCATCCATTGACCATTATCCCTATTTTGATACAAATGGGATATCAACTGATTTTCCTCTATCATCTGATTAAATTTATAAGGCTAGCATTCCACAAATATAGTGAATAATATCAGACTCTCGCAAAAGAAAATCATATTTCAAGTCAGCTCCATCAGTTTTCATCCTTAAAACAAGAAATACAACCAACAACGACAAGAACAGGCATTCCGCTTTGTCGCCTCTACGCGGAAAAAAGAGAACAAACCATTTCGGCGGGATACAAAAATTTCCGTCACTACATCTCTTTTAGAATCAGTAAGATGTAGTGACGGAAGAAAAAACAATCTGATTATCCACATAGGTAATCCAGCATTTATATTTCAATACAAATAACGTATAAAGCAAACGTTATCGGGCATTCCCATGTGATGCAATCATCCATCAATGAAGCTTTTATGGTATGATTGCAGATAATTAGTAAACATCAAGCTTTCACCACCGCCAGCAGCTCATCCGGTGTAACCAGTGACTGCTCGCCTGTAGTCATATTCTTCAAAGTCAGTTTCCCTTCGTTCATTTCATTTTCACCAACAATAGCGACAAAAGGAATCTGCTTGTCATTGGCATATCCCATCTGCTTCTTCATTTTAGAAGCATCCGGATAAATTTCAGCGCGCACCCCTGCTTCACGGACTTTTGCCAGGATAGGCAGACAATAAGCAGCCTCTTTATCGCCGAAGTTTACAAACAACAGCTCGGTTCCGTTCACCGCTTCTTTCGGATACAAATCCAACTGATTCAACACATCAAAAATACGGTCGGCTCCGAAAGAGATACCTACACCAGACATACCATCCATACCAAAGACACCGGTCAGATTATCATAACGGCCACCACCACTGATGCTGCCAATCTGCACATCCAAGGCCTTCACTTCAAAAATTGCTCCTGTATAATAATTCAAGCCGCGAGCCAAAGTCAAATCCAATTCCACTTCACTCTTCACACCCAGTGCAGACACGGTTTTTAATATGAATTCACTTTCTTCCACTCCCTTCAATCCCGCTTCACTGGTAGCAAGGACAGTCTTCAAAGTTTCCAATTTCTCTTCATTGCTTCCACTCAATAAAATAATCGGCTGCAATTTATCAATAGCCTCTTGAGGAATCCCTTTAGAAGCCAATTCCGCATTTACATTTTCCAATCCGATTTTATCCAGTTTGTCAATGGCTACGGTAATATCTACAATTTTATCAGCCTCCCCGATAATCTCGGCAATACCGGTCAATATCTTACGGTTATTGATTTTAATTGAAACACGTACTCCGAATTTACCAAATACACGGTCTATCATCTGTACCAGCTCCACTTCATTCAATAAAGAATTGCTGCCTACCACATCGGCGTCACATTGGTAAAACTCACGGTAACGCCCTTTTTGGGGACGATCCGCACGCCAAACCGGTTGGATTTGATAACGTTTGAAAGGAAAACTTATTTCATCACGATGCATCACCACATAGCGGGCAAAAGGTACGGTGAGATCGTAGCGCAATCCTTTTTCACAGAACTTGCTCGCCAGCTTTACCGCATTGCGGCTCAGCAATTCCTCATCGGTAATGCCGTTGAAATAATCACCTGAGTTCTGTATCTTAAACAATAACTTATCCCCTTCGTCACCGTATTTTCCCATCAAGGTAGACAAATTCTCCATAGAAGGAGTTTCAATCTGCTGATAGCCGAAAAGATGAAACACATCACGGATCGTATTGAATATATAGTTACGTTTCGCCATTTCCACCGGCGAAAAATCTCTCGTTCCTTTAGGTATACCTGGTTTTGCTGCCATAATGATTCTATTTAATTTATTTTGAGCCACAAAATTACACTAAATATTTCATTCGTAAAAAGAATACTTCTTAATATTGCTCATTGCCGGCAATATTAAGAAGTTAAACAGCCGGTGCCTTAAGTGCATATCTCAGTATGGGCCGTTTCCCTACGAACTCATTGTTTAATAATTTCGTAAGCTGTAGAATGAACCCCTCTATTCTCTATTTTTCCCTCCAATACATCCAAAGCGAACTCAATGCCCCGGACAGCCATCTGTGAGCTGAAAATATCAGCTGTTGCAACCAGTTTTCCCGTAGAAAGAAATTCTTTCATTACCGCATCATTATCAAAGCCCACTACAGGCAGATAGCAATTTTTTTCTTGCATCTGCTGAAGAACCCCCAACGCCATCGCATCATTGCTGCAATATACAGCTTTCAAATCAGGATACCGCATCCACATAGCCTGAAAAACTTCGGCGGCTTTCTCCGTTTCCCAGTCGGCCGGTTCGGATGCCACCAATCTTAACCCTTTTTCTTCTATCGCCTTGATAAAACCTCTTTTACGCTGCTGTGCATTATCGGCTGCCGCCAATCCTTCAATAATAGCAACTTTATCTTCATTCCGCAACTTCTTATCCAATAATTTACCCACTTCATACGCAGCTGCAAAATTATCCGGTCCCACAAAAGCCACTTCTACTCCTGCCTGCTCCAATAGCTGAGTATCCAACCGGATATCAATATTGATTACCGGAACTCCTTTCCTGACAGCCTCTACTACAGGCTGAACTAAGGCTTTTGAATCTATAGGAACCAATACGATAGCATCGACTTGCTGATGAATCAAGGAATACATCAAGTCAACCTGTTCCTCTACCTCTGTCTGTGTAGCCGTTCCCACACAAACCAAATCCAAAAACGGAAGAGGGGCCGCATACTGAATGGCCCCTTCTTTCATCACTTTGAAAAAATCGGCTTGTAACGACTTCATTACAAGCCCTATTTTATAATTTCTCTTCATCTAATTTTTAATTTGACAAAGTAATGCTTATTAATCCGATAATAAACAAGGAGAACATAGCCGCAATCAGTTTATTGGTCCCCTTCGGAGCTTCCTTAAATTCCTTCCAGACAAAAACTCCCCAGATCATAGCCACCACAGGCGCTGCGTTGCTAAGGGCATAAGAGATAGCCGGATTGGCAGCACCTGCTCCCATAAAACTAATCACCATGCCGCCCATCCAGATAAAGCCTCCCAGCATACCTGTGAGATGGGTCTTGGCATCGCCGGCAAAGTAATCTTTCATGGTCACCGCCTTGCCTTCTACCGGATGCTTCATGGCAAAGGTATTGAATATAGGTGTGCTGGCCAGAATACCTACCGCAAAGAAGAACACACCTGTATAAGGAGTCAGCGTTCCGGTTCCTCCCGCCACATACTGCGGGTCAAGAGATTTCACTACCAATCCGTAAAAGAACATGATAGCGATACCTGCCATAATGGCCAGCAGAATCCCCTTCTTCGGAGTGGAAGCCTTGCCGGACGATAACTTTCCGTACGCTTTTCCGCAGATCAGTATAGCTACAATGATGACTAACACACCACTCCATAGTAAAAGCTGATTTCCCTGATAGGTCTGACCGGCCAAAGAGATTAATAAATAATTGAATACAATACCTCCAATCCAGGCCAAGCCTCCACCGATAGGAAAACCTACTGACATTCCGGCTACAGCAATGGCTGCGGTAAGAAATATATTGCCAAAGTTCCACACAACACCGCCCAAGAATGCATATTGAATGCTAGACCAGTCCATGACTGCCAAATCCTGAAAAAAGGTACGGCCTTCACTTCCCATACTTCCCAAAGTCACCGCCCCC
>CAQBGY010000053.1 GCA_948759685.1 uncultured Eubacterium sp. | reverse complement strand
TGGAAGTCCGCTCTCACTTTTAATTCTTGCATATAGTAAAAGCTCTTACAGTTTAAACTGTAAGAGCTTTGTGTGGTGGAGATAAGCGGGATCGAACCGCTGACCTCTTGAATGCCATTCAAGCGCTCTCCCAAGCAACCGCCTGTGCACCCCTAATTCTCACCATTAACATCATATAACTCTGCTGAAAGAGTTTTTTTGCTTTTACTGGGCTATCGACAATTTGTCGGTTACCGAATCTATGTCATTCAAGAACTGTTCAACGCTAATGTTGAACTTGACCTCAAGCTCATAGCCTTTATGCACCACAACTTTCTCAATGATATAGCTGCATATCATCTTCTTGACTGCCATATCGCTTTGATCAAATATTTCCGACCATGAGGCAATGCGGTCATATTCGGTTTTCATATCTGCTATTATACCACTCTTTTGCTCTAATTGCAAGGTTAGGTCAGTTACCCTTTTACTACTGTCTAAAACCTTATTTCGACTTTCTTCCAGCATTTCAGATAACACATCTTTTGGCAGTTCGCTTTTTCCTTGAATTGATTTTAACAGCTCAGATTTTAAGGCTTCATATTCCTTATTAGCTTTAACATTTTCGGATTTTGCTTTACATAAATCTGCCTGTATGTCGGCAAGCTGATTTTGTAATGCTAACCCTACAACCTGCTCGCCAGATACCGTTTTCATTTTATTAAATAACTGATGTAGTATTTCGGTTATCATACTATCGAGTATGTGCATTGTGTAGCCGGTCTGGCCGCTGCACTCCTGTCTGCGGCGGGTTTTGTTATAGCAAACATAGCGTATTCTTTTCCTCTGAATCGGTGTGCCGTCTGCCCGTCTGGTTACTGTACCGTTGGTGGTTAGCACCAGCCTGCCGCCGCAGTGACCGCAGAACACGTTACCAGAGAGTAGAGATTGGCCTGTGGTATTAAGCGGCACAGTCCGATCTTCTTTACGCTCATTTGAACGCTCTAACATCAGGCATTGAGCCATATCGAACAGCTCCGGCTTGATTATCTGCAGTTCCTCAAAGGGTTCCGAGTAAGTTTCACCACTCCTTAAAATACCCTTATACATTGGGTTGTGAAGTATGCCACCAATACTGGCGTCGTGCCAATTCTGACCTTTGCGATTTTTAATTCCCTGCTCATTTAGGAAGTTGGCTAACCTCCAACGACCAAAGCCTGACGATACACACAGGTCAAACATCATTCTAACTACTCTGGCTTCGTCCTCATCGATAACCAGCTTATATACTTCGTGCTTACGCTTATTGAGAATTCCGCTTTTTTCTAAGCGGTAACCATAAGGAGCTTTACCGCCTCTAAAGCGTCCTTCCTCAACCATTTGACCTAAAGCGGTTTTGGTGCGGATTGAAGTCTTTTGGCTTTCGACGTCAGCTTGCCAGAAGCGTATGTAGTTGGTGAGTCTGTCTGTATGGGATTCAAACCTTTGCTCACCCTCGTTTACGCTCCAAACCCTGATTCCTTTCTTAACAAACCACTCTACCACGAATGGTGTTTCGTCAGATTTACGGCCAAGGCGATCGAACATAAATACCAGCAGAATATCGAATTTGCCTTGTTCGGCATATTTCTTGATGAGCTGCAATTTATCTCTATCGTTGGCGCTGACCTTATAACCTGATACGCCAGTTTCCTGCTCTTCGCCAACAATCTCCCAGCCCATACGGTTAACAAACTCGTGGCAGGCTTTGCGCTGCATGGGAATATCTGCGTTGTTTTTGTCATCGTGGTCTACCTGCTTAGCGGTAGAAACTCTATATAAACAATATACTCTTTCAGCCATTTTATCCGTCCTCTCTATTTTTTAATTTAGCTTTGTGAGAGGGCGGCCTTCCTTATTCACCTGTCAAAGAACTCGACTTTCAAGGTCAATTATATTATGCCACATCATCCTCTCAAAAGCTATTACTATTCCCAAACAGTCTGCCCTTAAGCTGATTTTGTTTGTTGCTGTGTATAATGACTTAGCAGCATTTGCTTTACTTGTTCCGGCACGTAACGATTGGTTTTATCTGCAAAGATAAGCACAACCTTACGACCTTGAATTGACGTTGTAATTTTCTGTGTTTTTTCTTTCTCCATAGACACCTCCTAAATTTTTTGATATACCCAACCTATGATTTACAGCAATAGCCCAGATTTTTGCCGGTCTACCCTAAATCAGTTCCTGCCCCTCGAAGATTCAGCGGCGTTTTCTTCCTCTTGGCAGGCTCGTCCGGCATAGTTTTTAAGCTATGCTGGAGTCTTGGCCTGCTTCTCCGAAGAAGAAGGTATCGCTTTAGGCCGGTCGTTAAATTGTCAAAGAACAGGCGAGTGCGTATTTCCTAAAAAGGTTTCTTCCCCTCTATACTCCCTCCCGGAAAAAAGTGGAATGTCTAACAGATTTTGAAATGTTTTTTGTATTTTTTTAAATACAGTCATAAAGAACACTTATATCCCCCTATAACTCTATCCCGAATTCTTAGTAGGTGAACACCTACAAAGACGAAAAAAACAGGCAAAATTGCCCGCGTGATAATTTTTATATTTGTTCGAATACCTTAGCTTGTAAAACGCATACAATAGTGTTATAATATAATCAAATATAATATTTTAAGAGGAGTGAATATTATGGCATTATCTACCATAACCGCCAGAGTTGACGAACACGATAAGATTGCCTTTGACAGCTTTTGCTCTAACGTTGGTTTGAACACTTCAACTGCCATAAACCTTTTTGTAAAAGCGGTGTTGCGAGAAAAGCGTATTCCGTTTGAGATAGTCCAAACCACTGACCCATTTTATAGCGAAGCTAATCAGGCTTATATTATGAAATCCATAAATGAATTAAAAGCTGGCAAAGGTCAAGTGCATGAATTGATTGAGGTTGACGATGAGTGAGAAGATTTGGTCTGATGACGCTTGGCGAGATTATCTGTATTGGCAGACGCAAGATAAGAAGACCCTAAAACGAATAAACCTTTTACTGAAGGATATTGAGCGAAACGGCTGCCTAAAAGGTATTGGTGAGCCGGAGGCTTTACGTGGTAATTTGCAGGGAGAATACAGCCGCCGTATTAATGATAAAGACAGGTTGGTTTATCATATGGAAAATGGCAGAATTTATATTGTTCACTGTAAAGGTCATTACGATGATAAATAAAAAAATCGGAGCTAACCAATTTGAGTTAGTTCCGATTTTTACGATTTTAGTCAAATTAAAACACTTGATTATAATATGATTAGTATATAAAATTTATTCTGAAAATAAGTGTTTATGATTTTTGTTTTCGTACTATATATGACTGGCCAGTTAAATGCTCTGTTGTATGAAGAGGTGTTTGTATTGAATGATAAAAAAATAATTTCTGCAATTATTAAGCGAGATGAACAAATGCTGGCATTTGTTGTGCAGAAATATTCCAAGCTCCTTTGGAAGATTGTTGCGTCGATTTTGCTGAACATATCTTCAGTTCAAGAGGTAGAAGAATGTGTTGCAGACGTGTTTATTTTTCTATGGCAATATCCTGAAAAGTATAATTCTGATAAGGCAAAATTATCTTCTTGGCTTTCAATGATTGCAAGATCAAAAGCTGTGGATAGATACCGAAGCCTTATTAAAAATAAGGAAATATCGCTGGAGGAAACCATTATTGAAAGTTTAGGGTATGCAGAAATAAGAACCTCAGACGAGGATAAAGAAGAATTATTATCTTATATTGATGTACTTGATGAAAAAGAAAAAGAATTGATTGTAAGGCGTTATTATTACGAACAAAAGCCAGCCGAAATTGCTATTGCTCTTGATATACCCAAAAAGCAAATTGAAAACAGGCTATACTATGCCAAGCAGAAGTTGAAAAAAAATGCTGAGTGAATAAATAAGGAGGATAATGATATGGAAAAATATAGCAGAAAAAATCTTGATAGAATCCAGAATATTGTTCAGGAAAAAACAGGCGTCGACTTTTCCGCCAAGGGAAAAACATCTGTTTATAAAATCAGACAAGTTGCCATATTGACTTGCTGCTTTATGTGTTTTGTTAGTTTGTCGGCCTTTGCCTATGTGAAATTTTCCGGCTTGAATGGCGATACAGCCGGTTTCGCGGCGGCCTATCAGGGAAATGGCCAATTTGAAATTGTTGTTGAAAATTATTCTGACGTTGAATTAAATCTGCAAGATAAGGTAAAGGTTATGCAATGGTCAACGGGTAAAGAGGTTGCCGGAGATAACGACAAAATAATGATGAGCAGCTTGAATGTTGCCCCACATTCGCAAGGCATTGTTTCGATTGATATATCTGGGGGCTATGATATTTCCACAATGCAGGAAAATTTAGCTGATGCCGATTGGTATTATTTCGTTTTGACAAACAATAATTTTGTCTTTGGGCAGGATTGGCAGTGTTCCTTTGATTTTGAGATCGAAGATACTGCAGAAGCAGCTAAAAGACTGGCTTGGGTAAGGGAACAAAATTCTGATAGACCTAACAAACCCGAACAGCAAGCCGCTAATAGCAGTTTGGTTTATGGCGGTTGGGCCTGGCCTACTGTAAGTCAAACGGTGTCTGGCTGGTATGGCGAGCGGCAAAACGGTAGCTTTGCGGATCATATCAATATTGCTGGTGCTTCTGGTGATGACGTGTATGCCGTTGCGGATGGCGTGGTAACGGAAACCGGTTTTGAAAGCGTTTGCGGTAATTATATTCTGCTAGAGTTGGAAAATGGTGTTGCTGTTAAGTATGGTCATTTGGCGGAGATAAATGTGGCTGTGGGCGATGAAGTTAAACAAGGACAGCTTGTGGCAACGCTTGGTCAGACCGGAATGGCAACCGGCCCCAATTTATTGTTTGCAGTAAGCGTCAATGGAGAAAACGTCAATCCTTTAATTGAAGATGATGAGGAGTAAATATTATGTTATTAAAAAAACGCCAGCTAATATTTCTTAATGTTGTTTGTATGCTTTTGTTGTTATGTTTTACGTCGGGCTGCACATATAAATATACTGCTGAAATCAATAATAATGGTAATGGTTCAATAGAAATTGTTGATACTTCGCTTGATAATGAAATTTCTCAAATTCTTGCCGATTGTGCAGATAAACACATACAACAACAAATTGAAACCGAAAATGGCGTGTCTTTAGTCATTGATTCTCCGGTTACGGTGGACGGAATAAATAAAGTTAGTCAATATGAATATATACTAACTAATATTAACGAGAAAATACGTTACCAACTATTTAAGGCAGTTTTTGGAGAAATTGCTAACAAGGCTGAGTATGATGAACTGAACGATGTTTGGACGTTGACGATTAATTCGGAAATAAGGAATTATTTTCTATATCATATCAGTTATTCCAACGGAGGAACTACCATTCCGGGTGAGCAAATTATCGTACTGGATAATAGATATTATGATTTGTATCCTTTTGAAGATAATCGTTTACCTTCTGTTTCTAACAGCAAGCTTAACCTCACTCCCTATGAAGCTGAAAGCTTATGCCGGCAAGTGGTATTCGCTATAAACGATAATTGTGATTACACTTTAAGCTACGTTCACGCCTATGGCAATAATGGACGGCGTCCATATTTAAAATTAGTTTTTAAGCAAATGTTAGATGGAATGCCTGTAACTGCATATAACGATTTAAGCTTTTTGATTGATAACGATGGTATTGAAAGATTTTCCGGTTCTCTGTTTTCTGTAAAAGAGGTAGGCTTGACTCAAGCTATTCTGTCGGTAGACGAAGCGTTGGCCAAACTACAAGAAGATTTTGTGCCAGAAAGTTTGATGCTTGTTACAGATGTTACTTTAGAATATATTACACTTATGTCTGAAGACGGTCGGATTTTGATTACGCCTGTTTGGCGGTTCTGGCTTGGTGCAAATGAAGATGAGCGAAACTTTATGTGTCAAAAAATACTGGCAATCAATGCAGTTACGGGGCAATTAATCTGGGAAGAAAGAGGGCATACGATGTAAAAAATTTTTATATACGTTTTATTGTGATACGTTTTCTTGTGTAGAGCCAAACACCTAAAGTTATTTAGCTACTCCCTATATTATTATACTTTTTTGTAATAATATAGGGAGTTTTTCATATAATTAAACGCTATAGATAATGGAGCTATGGAAGCAATAAATTGTTGGATTAAAGCGGAGTTATTTACGGACTCTCACGTTACTGATGATAGCTCTGTAGCTGATGAAATTAACAGATATATTAAATTCTTTAATGAAGAGAGACCGGCTTATTAACTACACTATCTAATTCTTAAGCAATACAGAGAATTGCATACTCATTCTTAAGTGAAATACATTTTACCAATATTGTATATATTTTTATTTGACTGTCCAATTTTTGTTGGCTAGTGCAAATATCACAAATAATCATAAAGTGGACAAAAATTTACATCATTGTCCACTTTATTGATACTAGAAAAGAGGGAAAAAGTTTATTTGTTTACAAAAAGTGCCTACCTATGAGCAAATTTATAGAAAAAGCTGATTTGTTCATTGGGGATTACTCATATTGTCATATTGTTTTGTCAACTTATTAGCAAATATTTTATGGAGAGAATTTATTCCCAAAATATTTACTGCTCGACGTTCGTCAATTAGCATCTGAAGTTGCTTGATACCTTCGATTGTAAGACGAGCTTCGAGTGTTTGCTGGGCTCCATCAATCTTGATAGATAAAATGATATATTTACAATTATCGATTATCCTTTCAAGCAACTTGATAAGTAAACCGGCAGAGCATAGTAATATCTTGACAAAGTCATTACATATCATCAATGTGATAAAAACCAGCACAACAATTACAAATAAGATAGCTATAGCAGCACATTTTTTTTGGAACAACTTCTTATCCCACCATGTGTTTTGCCGCTGGCATTCGAACTTTGCCTCTAAACCATCATATTGTTTTGAGAAAATATACCAATCATGCACTCCAGGAGGATTATCGTTTCCTGTGTTTGCCATCTGGAGTTCTGCGTCTTTAGAATTTTTTGAATAGATTTTTTCGGCAATTTCCGTCAACCTTCGTTTCTCAGAGTCAGAATACTGGTCTGTGCTAATACCTATTGAGTAAGAATCGAAATATCTCCTTAAATCTGCCGCCTTTTGTACATTTTTATTTACTGAAGTCATAATAAACCAAGCAATAATGTCAGCAGTAAATGGGATACCATGGGAAAGATACTCTGGTAGTCTAGCTGTCAAAAATATAGAAAAGGCTGATGCAAAGCAAAAAAGCCAGACAAAATAGTTCTGTTTTTCTGCCATATTATAACAATATCTAGCAGCATATTGAATTTTTAGCATGAATGGCTCATTTTGTCTTTCTATGATATTGCGACTGTTCATAATAATTCACCAAATAATCTTTAACTATTTTATAGTCAGATCGGACAATCTCTTTGAGGCGATTATCCGTATAATACTTCATAACCATCGGTCCATGGCAAAGACGCAGTTTCAGTCCAGAACCACACGGACACAATAAATGCCCTCGATAGGACTGTTCACAAATTGATCTTATTAGTGCAAGAACTTTAACAATGTCTTTTTCATGAAAAAGTTCTTGATAGGTTTCCATGATGCCTTGCAGACCATGCCCGCGCTCGCCAAATGGCAATTCTCCGTATCTCTGGAAGAATTCATAAGAGAAATAGTATGGTTCAACAAACTCCTGTACCCAAGCAACCAAGGAAAAACCCTCCAGAAACCGAATGCGAATACTTGTATCGGTTTCAAGACACAGTTCTCCGTTTTCATATCGATGTGGGTAATCCTTTGCTATACAATCTCCAGTGTCAATTACATATGGTAATATATCAGAGTTAAGAGGGATTACAATTTGAACAGGATAGTCATCAGAGAGAACATACCCTTGGGATTTACAGTTTACAAAAATCTCACCAGTAAGTTCAACTTGGGTTTCGCTCTCTAACTCAATATGTAATCCGCTTTGGACCTTGATTAATTCTTTGATTTGCTGGTGGACTGATTCCTTAGTAAAAATCATTAAGCACCATAGGGGCGTGCGGCAGTTTGCGAAACAATCTGTCGTGGAGCCACATCTCCACAATATTTTTCGCCCAAAAAGCGTGAGACGCTTGCGCTCCCGAAGCTGCTCTCGAGGATAGCACGGAATTGCTTGTTATCCTTTTGCTCTAAAGAACTTATAAGATCTTTCTGTGCAATTTCGATCCACTGGAAAAATTTATTTGGAATTTGATCATCGACATTCCACTGATCAGCTAAGTTATCTTCGGGATTTGCAGGATTTTCGATATACCATATTCCTGCAGGTCGTGAAAAAACAGAGCGAATACCATGCCTTTGTTTAAAGCCGCTTTCTGCTAGATACTGATATTCTCCATAAATTGTAAGCTCGGAAAGCACATGATTTAGGAGTTCAAAAACAGAACAATTAGAATTGCAGTTTTGAGCAATTTTACTTACAGCCACAGTGATAATAGCTGAGATAGGCTTTATCTTGTTGCCATCTTTTAAGCTAGCATAATAATTGTTCCGATGGCATTTTAGAATTTGGATGACTCGTTGAAGTACAGAACGTTCAAGTTCATTCGGTATTTCTTCGATTGACGCAAATAATGCCCTACTTTCTGTAAAAATCCGCATCCGTTCATTTTTCTTTGATGAAGCCAGAAAAGGCGCATTAATTTCATCAAACCACTTACGAAGACCTTTCGGATTATTAGTAATCCATTGGAATTCGCACTCACTGTTATACTTGGGAATCGCAATCGATGTGTCAATCAAATCTGGAGTAGGGCTGTTTAGAATGAGACGTTGCTTTATTATATTAGATTCGTCAACTGCTGGAACGATGTCGATTGAGAAACCAATTTCGCCTACATCTGCATATTCAATAGTGAAACATGTATCGTCTATTTTCAGCCTGTCTACATAAGTTTTACTGGATTTCAGTATGCTTTCTACATTATTCCTTAATCCACGGGGAGTGTGGTTATCTCGGGATCCTGTTACCTGACAGATAAAGTCAAGATCATAACTTGCTGAAGAATCCTTAGCGCTTGGCCGAACTACAGTGCCAAATGCAAATGAGCCCTGAGGATAGATTTCGGCTTCTAAACCGTTATTGTTCAAAAAGTTTCCCAATTCTTGATATTTTTTCACAGCTTCGTTATATAAAGTGGGAGAAATATCCAGACCACGAATAATAGATAATATATCCTTTTGCCGTTCATAAATATTTTTCATGATATACCTCACAATTTATTGTTAGCACTCAATCTTGGCGAGTGCTGATTACTTGTAGTATAACATGTTAAAATTGTAAAGTCAAGAAAATAAATCTATTTTTTTACCCCTTTTATACTCTGATTAACATCTTTTAACTTTTACGATAAACTTGTCATGAGCTTATGTAATTTGTAAGTCTATATATATGCGATTCAAATTTATGCTTACCCACATTTACACTCAAAACCCTGATTCATTTCCTAACAAACCATTCAACTACAAATGGAATTTTGATTGATGTTCAACAGCTTTAACTTAACACAGACTTAACCAGCATAGCTGTCATCATTAAAAGCAATCCATTTGCTGCTTTTTTACTTAGCTTTTCACCAAACATCAGATAAGAAAACAGTATTATTGCCAAAAGCTTATTTTATCAATAGGTATTGCACCGGCTACGCTGTTTTGGATTAAATAATAACAAATTCAGAATGCACTAATAGCCATTCTGAATGTAGCAATATACAAAAACTCTCGCTGGTCGATTTCCCACAACTACGCCTGTTTTCCTTACATAAAAACTATAATCCAATCCATAATCAGCACTACAAATGTGCGAATTGTTGTGTTCATATTAGATTCTACGCCGCTTATATGCACTTTTAAAAAATTGTAATGTATCATCGGCAAGCCTACAGATATATATCTAAAATATAGATAGATATCTTGAATACTGTTGTGTTTTATGTTATACTCTAATAAGCTATAAATCATAATAAGGAGGGCTTCAGAATGAATAAGGGGGTTAACTACTCTATGTTTTATGATATTCTTCTGAATCTTAGAGAATATTTTCATAGTTATGGTCGAATCGATGATTCAAATGCCAAACTTGACGAAATGATTAAGCTAATCTGCACAAGCTATTCAATGGGCTTGTCTGGCAGGCGTTTCAATTTAGAGTATATAAGACAAGTTGCTTTAGATCAATTCGGGCATCAAGATATGGTGGCAGCGGCATTACATTATGTCTGTGAAAATGAAATCAAGAAAGAACTGTTTTGCAATAAAGATGGCACCAATATTTTTGGGAGTAACCCTACAATTGCTATTCAGCCAACAGAAAATGATTTTGCACAGAAATTGGTCATTGAAATTGAGAAGATAGATTTTGTTTACTTGATTGAAAACAGAAGCTACTCAGAGTTTGATTTGGTGAATGAGTGCTTTGGGCATTTTGTTCGAGATAATTTTCGTAATAACAAAGAAGATGCCCAGTATATGACACCATATGAGATTTCTGAAGCTATACTTGATATTATTTTTGATGATATGGAACGCAAGCAATACTTTAGTGAAGACACATTAAAGTCCTTTACTGTGATGGATCCAACATGTGGAGTAGGCACACTTCTTATGGAGTGTTCCTCTCATTTCACGAAATATGTTGAAAGCAATGTTCCCGACAAAAATAAACAGGCAGAAATAATTAGTCAATTTAGAGCTTTTGGTATCTTGGGTCAGGATAAAGTAGATCGTATGGTACGCTTATCGAAAATCAATGCGTTGTTACTCGGTAGTAATGCTTCAAATATCGGCGAAGGAAACAGCATCGTTGGACACAGCAGCTTAAACCAATATATTGGATTAGTAGACTTAATTTTTACAAATCCTCCATTTGGAGCGGAATATCATGTCCAAGATCTTGAATTGAGCAAATTTCCAATTTTGAGCAAGGTAAAACCGATGCCAAATATGTTATCGTCTGAGTTATTAATGCTTGATAAGTGCATTAATTTTTTAAAGCCTGATGGCTACCTTGCAATTGTGCTGCCGGATTCTGTGTTTGCAGCAAAAGGTATTTATTCTGTTTATCGAGATAATCTAATTCGAGAATGCAATATTCTTGGGGTTATCGGATTGCCGTCTGTGACATTTGCACAAGCTGGAACAAGAACAAATACATGTATTCTAATTCTTAGAAAAAAGAAACCTGATGCAGCAGGAAAAATGTTTATGGCATATTGTAAGGACATCGGTTATATTGTAAAAGAACGAGCCGGTGTTCCAATTAAGATTGAGCAAGGAACCAACGAAATGTTTTCAATTGCAAGAAGTATTATTAATAATACAAATCCTTATGCTAAAATACTAAGTGAAACTCCATCGGTTACCTTGATTGACGCTAGTGATTATGTTGGCAACAATCTAAGACCAAGTTTTTATGCTGCAGAATGATTTAAGACCATTGAGAGTTTAGAGAATTCCGTAACCGAAGGATTTAAGATTGTAAAACTTGGAGATGTTGTTGAATTTACAACGAAAAACAGAAAGAGCTATATGGTTTCTGACACTATCAAGCATATTAGTGTGTTACATGTGAACAACAACTGCACAATTGCTTTTGACGAAGTAGAAAAGTTTAATCCCGTTTCAAAAGGTCGAAAATGTTATCCAGAAGAACTGATTTTTTCAAAAATAAATCCCAGGATTCCACGTATGGCAGTTATTCCACATAGAAACATAGATTTGGTTTGTTCAAATGAGTTTGAGATTATGAAATCAAGAGGAATAATCGGAATGTATGCATTATGTTTTTTGTTAAAAACAAAAAGTGTAATGAGTCAAATTGAAAGTTTCACATCAGGCACATCATCCTCTCATAGCAGAATAAAACGGGAACAACTGGCAGATATTTTAATTCCAATACCTGTAAGTGAAGTCGCGAAACAATTGGTTACAGAGATTGATAATGAACTTGAATCAGCGGTAAAACTTATTTACTTAGCGGAAGGCAAGATTTTAGATAAGTTTAACGTTTTAAATAATATTTGATAAAAGTAGGAGCAACACTAATTATATAGTTGCTCCTACTTTTTAAAAGACACTAATTATAGGTATATCATCTACAATATCTGCTCTAAAGATAAGAGTCGCTCCTTCTGTGTTTTCAAGCGGAATGTTTAATCTGGAAAAACCACTTTTTCTTCCGTTTCCATGTCGAGCATAATTATCATCCGTTCCATTTCTTGGCGGAAACAACTGAAAATTAATGCTTTTGTGACTGGGATCTGCAAATTTGGGGTATCCAAGTTTTTGCATCCATTCTTTATAACGCTCTCGCAATAGGGTGTGTTTGTGTATATCTATCTTCCATATTCTAATGCGGTACTGATGTTTTGGGTTTAAATCGATAGAAAGCAAAAAAATTGCTTTGTAATCAAGGAATCGCTCCATAATATCGATAGATACAGAATTAAAATTCCATCGTGGCGCAGTAGCTCCGTTTTTATCGAGAGAATCAATAAAATTGGCACCTTTGACTTCGGAGCCATCGCATAGGTCATCCCCTTTGCCACGCATTCCTTGTCCAGCAATTTGCGTTTGAAGGGAAACAAGATGTTGGGCTATGTATCCTGTATCAATCATGGAAGATTGTGCTGTAACAAGACTCCAATGGGAGAGTTTATTTTTCTGATCGACAATCTGCTCTTGTATCAGCGACATCGCAAGATGTATGCGTTGTTTATGCGAAAGGCTTTTCAGAATATGGCTCGATAGAATCACTCTATCGGCTACAGGTATAGTATCTACATTTATAGTCTTTGTTAGAGCTTTCAAGTTTTCGTTAATATCTTCAGGAGAACTTTTCTCTATTATCGTTCCAAATAATTTGCAGTATTCATGTATATTATACAAGATTATCCCTCCTTTCTATTATCTAAGATTAACTACGCTCTACTACATTTTCCATAATCAAGAATTTTCGGATTGTAATAAACAGCATCATATTTCTGGTCATTCCATTCTGCTGACAATAAAAGAGGATATGCCAAATTGCCGCATCGATTGGTGAATACATTGTTGTTTTCATTTACCGGTGGATGCAACTGAAAATTATTGCTTTTAATTGTTCCATCTGCAAGTTGATCATACCAGTTCTGCGCAATTGCTCTAAACAAAGCATCATACTGTGGACGCACGACCCACACACGAGTTCGTTCTCTACCATTGTTTGGATTATTGTCCCACATAACGAAAAACAGAAAGGGCATTTTATCCAAATAAGCCATTGAACCTGCCAAACGGCTTTGAGTACCGGCTTTAATGACGCCATTAAACCGAACTTTATCAATAGAATACCAAGCATTGGCTGACTTTACATCTGAACCATCTGCTAGGTCCTGACCTTTATGTCGAGCTATTCCACTTATGCCAGTGAGTGTGCTTATTAGTATTTGTGACCACGCTCTTGAATCTTCTGGAGCAGGCTGTGCCGTGATTGATGCATAATGTTGCCCTGTAAAGAAATGAATATGGTGTGTATTGAGTACGTCTAAAGCATTATTTAAATTCATATTGTTACCTCTATTTTATGTTTTTTTGCCGAATATTTCTTGTTATATTATAACATCTGACATCATATTACACAAGCTAAATTTCAATTTGTTGGTTTACTTTTTGAACGCATCGTGTTTTCACTAATAATTTGTGTCGTAATTAAAACCAATGGTGGAATCACAGTGTTGAGCTTGGAGCCAACTGATGAATTCTGTAGAGTGGTAAAAAAACATCATTTTATACATTTTGTAGAATTAAAGCCATCACATTATATGCATTTTTTGTAAATACCCATCTAAAAATCCTCTTTGTAATTACTTTCAATAGGACTTTTCACTATAATTTTATGCTTTATAACGAAAAAAAGAATCTTGCTTCATTTTGGTTGATACCACCAAACATGATATATCTATAAATCTTTCCTTGCATATTTTTCTTCATAATTCTTCCATTGGCAATCCATTTTAAATTAATATTGCCTAAAGCATAACTAGATTGTACAAATGCTACATGGATAGTAAAATGGCTAAAACAACCTTAAACTGCTTTTACGATGACAACCATCTTCTTATCACCTTTTGGCAATTTTGTACATCAATTCATATACTTTACCTAGTAGGAACAAACTCCTTTCAGCTACTTCCGGAAAACCTTGTCCAGCATTAATACTACGAGCAATTTGATTGATATTTGAGCCTATTTTATGCATCTCTGTACGCAGCTCTTTAATCTCACTGCTTGGCCTAGCCTTAACCTCCGTTTCCAGAATTAAACGCCGCAGATAAACACTTTTCGACAAACCGCATCTTTCTGTATTCACCTCAAGCCTTTCTTTCTCTGCCTGACTTAAGCGCAGGCACAATTCATATTTATCGTTATCTTTCATTTTTTTGCTCCTTCTTTTCTTTAAAATTATCCCTCGCACACAGGTGAGGGACATCGGGGATTGGGGCATTAGCCCCAAAGAATTTGCGCGAGAGATATCTTCGCGCTATGCTTGCCCGCCCTTGGCAGGCTTAAACCCCAGCTAAAAGTATAAATTTACTCTTTCTAGTTACTTTCGCCATTGGATCCAACCATACATATAGTGCTTTCCCAAACAAACTCATACCAATATACGACCACAATATTGCTCAAAAACATATCAAAAAACCTGTTCTCAAACAGAAATTTCAATATGGTTTAGGGGTTCAATGAACCCCTAAACCTTTTTTCCAGCCAAACAAGGGGTTCAATGAACCCCTAATCGACAATTAATTGTTTAATTAATCTTCTTCTGAACAGCAAGGGTGAATGATTGCGCATTGACTTGTCAAATTAGCAAAATATATGCGCATTCATTCACCCAATTTGCATAGAATACACCGGCTAAGCATAGCAATTTTTGCTATTTAATTTTTCGGTAATCTTGTCAAAGCCTATATTTTAGGGACATTTGTCCTTGTCATAAGAGCGCTTTGTACCATTTAGTCCAAGCCGGTCTAATTGCAGTAAACCGTTTTTGTGCTTAAACAATCATTTGAA
>CAQBGY010000052.1 GCA_948759685.1 uncultured Eubacterium sp. | reverse complement strand
TTCAGAGATATTGCAAAGGCTATTGACGAGGGAAATGTATATGCGAAATCAGCGCTGGGTACTTATGTACGAACTGTTGTGAGATTTGTAGGGGCATATGCAGCTGTTATGAATGGTGTGGATTGTATCGTGTTTACTGCAGGTGTAGGTGAAAATAATTCTGTGGTAAGAGAAGCAGTATGTAATCATTTAGAATATTTAGGAATTATCTTGGATAAAGAGGCAAATAGTAAAAGGGGTGAGGAGGTTATGATTTCCACTCCGGAATCAAAGGTTAAGGTCTATGTAGTACCAACCAATGAAGAACTTGCTATTGCCAGAGAAACTGTTGGATTGTTGAACTGTTAATAATTAAAAGAATGATGCTTGACAAAAATACCCATGATATGTATAATTGTTTAGGTGTCTTTGAAGAAGGAATATTATGTTAATTGATTTATATGAACTTCTACAGGAAGAAGACGGATTTAGAAAATTTAATCCGACGTTTGATACAAAGGAATTTAAAACAACAAGAGAGACATTTCCGGTTAAGGAATATGACATTGAACTTTCATTTCATAATGATGGGAAAAAACATATTGCTTTTACCAGTAAAGGCAGCGTCACTTTGGCTATTCCTTGTGACAGATGTTTAGAACCTGTGGATTATAAAGTTAATATTGATTGTTTCAAAGATTTAGATTTGAATAAAACATCAGAAGAGCGAATTGCCGATTTAGATGAGGAGTCTTATCTAGATGGTACGAAGTTCGATTCAGAGGTGTTTATCTGTAATGAAATTCTGGTTAATCTACCTATGAAAGTTCTGTGCAGGACTGACTGCAAGGGAATTTGCAATAGATGCGGCGCCAATCTCAATTTGAGATCCTGTAAGTGCGAAGACGCAGAGCCAGGAACAGGAATGTCGAAAATATTAGATGTTTTTAATCAGTTTAAGGAGGTGTAAACCATGTCTATCTGTCCAAAGAACAAATCTTCAAAAGGAAGAAGAGATAAGAGAAGAGCAAACTGGAAGATGTCAGCTCCAAATCTTGTAAAGTGCAGCAAGTGTGGAACATTAATGATGCCACATAGAGTATGCAAGGCATGTGGTAGCTACAATAAAAAAGAAATAGTTTCAGTTGACTAATTATAAAAATAAGACTTTGTGATGACACAGAGTCTTATTTTTTTGTCCGCAAACTTGATTTTATAACCAATTTTTAGTATATTATTTCTATGCGCAAAGGAGGACATTTTTATGTCAAAGACAGTTATAGCATTAGATTGCATGGGTGGAGATAATGCACCGGAAGAGATTGTCAAAGGTGCTGTCTATGCAGCTGGTGAGGATAAAGATATACTAATTAAGTTAGTAGGAAAGAAAGAACTGCTGGAAGCTGAATTGTCAAAGTATTCAGCAGATATGGACAAATTAGAAATCGTGGATGCTGCAGAAGTGATTGAGACTGGAGAGCCGCCTGTAGCGGCTATTCGTAGAAAGAAAGATTCTTCACTGGTAAAATGTATGTATATGGTAAAGAATGGTGAAGCCGATGCCATGGTTTCGGCAGGAAGTACAGGAGCAAATCTTGTAGGAGGTCATGTGATTATCGGAAGAATAAAAGGTGTGGAGAGACCGCCTTTAGCTCCATTGATTCCAACTGCAAAAGGAGTTTCATTACTGATTGATTGTGGAGCAAATGTTGATGCCAGAGCATCTCATTTGATTCAGTTCGCAAAGATGGGTTCTGTATATATGGAAAATATTGTTGGAATTAAAAATCCAAAGGTTGCGATTGTAAATATTGGTGCCGAGGAAGAAAAAGGTAATGCATTGGTAAAGGAAACTTATCCATTACTGGAAAAATTAGAAGGTATTAATTTTATAGGAAATATTGAGGCAAGAGATATTCCAAATGGAGAGGCAGATGTTATCGTATGTGATGCCTTTGTTGGAAATGTTATTTTGAAATTATATGAAGGTCTGGCAGATGTTCTTATTAAGAAAATAAAGGGTTCTATGATGAGTTCGCTGAAAACAAAGATAGGGGCTTTACTTATTAAAAAGAATCTGAAAAAAACACTGAAAGGTTTTTCTTTAGAAGAACATGGTGGTGCGCCACTTTTAGGATTAAATGGATTATTGGTTAAAACACACGGCAGTTCAAAATCTATAGAAATTAAAAATTCTATTCTACAGTGTGTTACATTTAATGAATTAGATATAAATAATAAATTTAAAGAGAAACTTTCGTTAGGAAGTAAGGAGGATTAATTATGGAATTAGAGAGACTTATTAGTGCAAAAGCACCATTACAGCTGACAGTAAGTTTGTGGATGATTTAGGTGCAGATTCTTTAGATATTTTAGAGATTATTATGGGAATCGAAGATGAATTTGGTATTCAGGTACCTACAGATGAAGCAGAGTCTATTGTAACAGTAGGAGATGCTTTTGATAAGATTAAAAAGGCACTTTAATAAATGAAATATGTAATTACAATAAATATAAAATTGTGATAATATTTTTTTTAGAGACGAAAGCCCTAGTAATAGGGCTTTAAGTTGTGTTAAAGAGAGAATTATAAAATGATTTTTTATAGCAGGAGCTATTTCTCAGTGAATTATTAGGAGCAGATATGAACAGTGATTATTCCAGATTAGAAAACAAAATAGGATATACTTTTAAGGATAAGCAATTATTGATGACTGCGTTGACACATACATCTTTTGCGAATGAACATAAAGCAAAAATATGAAAGATAATGAACGTCTGGAGTTTTTGGGAGATGCGGTTCTTGAAATGGCATCAAGTGAATTTTTATATACAAATATGGAAGAAATGCCGGAAGGAGATATGACAAAGCTTCGTGCTAGTCTTGTATGTGAACCGACACTGGCAATGGATGCCAGACAGATAGGTCTGGCAGATTTTCTTTATTTAGGAAATGGTGAGGAAGCGACCGGCGGCAGGAAAAGAGACTCCATTATCTCAGATGCTTTTGAAGCACTCATTGGGGCAATATTTCTGGATGGTGGAATCGAGGCTGCAAAGAATTTTATTTTGCAATTTGCTTTAAATGATATCGAGAATAAACGGTTATTTCACGATTCTAAGACAATACTGCAGGAGCGTATCAATATGGTAAAATCAGGCATGCTTTCTTATCAAATTGTAGAAGAGAGCGGACCGGATCATAACAAAAGTTATAAAGCCGTTGCAAAATTAGATGATAAGATTATAGGCGAAGGCGTAGGACACACGAAAAAGGCTGCAGAACAACAGGCAGCATACAGTGCTTTGAAGGCACTTGATAAGAGGAGTTAGTATGTATTTAAAAAGTATAGAGATACATGGTTTTAAATCATTTGCAAACAAAATAAAGTTTGAATTTCATAATGGAATTACAGGTATTGTTGGACCAAACGGTTCGGGTAAGAGTAATGTTGCGGATGCAGTCAGATGGGTTCTTGGAGAGCAGAAAATCAAACAGCTTAGAAGCTCAAAAATGGAAGATGTTATTTTTGCAGGAACTGAGAACAGGAAACCTATGGGCTATTCTTATGTTGCGATTACATTTGACAACTCAGACCATAAATTAAATATTGATTATAATGAGGTAACTGTATCCAGAAGATTATTCCGTTCCGGTGAAAGTGAATACATGATTAATGGTACGCAGGTCCGCTTAAAGGATGTAAATGAGTTATTTTATGATACAGGTATCGGTAAAGAAGGATACTCTATTATCGGACAGGGACAGATTGATAAGATTTTAAGTGGTAAGCCGGAAGAGAGAAGAGAACTTTTTGATGAGGCGGCAGGTATTGTGAAATTTAAGCGCCGTAAAAATGATGCAATGAAAAAGTTAGATGATCAGAATCAGAATCTTGTGCGTGTTACGGATATTTTAGGAGAACTGGAGCGTCAGGTTGTCCCTTTGGAAAAACAGTGTGAGAAAGCAAAAAAATATCTTGTGTTAAAAGAAGATTTAAAAGTAAATGATGTAAATATGTTTCTTATTGAAATTGATGAAATCAGAAGCAGATTAGCACAGATTGATGAAAAGATAAAAATTGCTTCCTCAGATATGCAGATTGCCAGTGATGAATTTGAAAAAATAAAAACAGATTATACGAAACTGGAAATGATTATTGAGGAAATCAATACTTCTATTGAGACAAAGAAAACGACTTTAAATGAAACAGTTTTAAATATAGAAAAGTTTGAAGGACAGATTAATGTTATCAAAGAGCAGATTAATTCTGCAAAAAATAACGAGTCTTATATGAATCAGAGAATTGATTCTATAACCGGTGAAATTGAGCAGCAAAATAAAGAACTCGATGCTGCAAATAAAGAAAAAGAAGAAAATGAGATACACCTGAATGAGATTATTGCATTTCAGACAAAGGTAAACGAAGAGATAGCTGAGGAAAATGAAGAGATAGCGCAGTTAGAAAAAGACATTGAAGATGGTAAGGCAGAAATTATCGAATTGTTAAATGCTAAATCACTTATCAAGACAAAAATTCAGCGCTGCGATACATTGTTGGAACAGATTAATATAAGAAAATCACAGTTAAATCAGAAGTTAATAGATTTTCAAAGCAGAAAAGACGGTCAGGAAGCGGCTATAAAACAATTGGAAAGCCAGTTAGAGGATGTAAATGAAGAAATTAGTCAGGTTCAGACATCCTTACAGGGCTATAGGGATGATTTGGCAAATCTCCGTGTAGAAAACAGTAGATTAACAAAACAGTTATCTACAAATCAGGAGAAATACCATAAGTTAAAATCCAATCTGGAAGCTTTAAAAAATATTACAGAACGATACGAAGGCTACGGCAACAGTATCAAAAAAGTAATGGAATTAAAAGAAAGCAAAAGAGGAATTATTGGTGTTGTTGCAGATATTATCAAGGTTGACAAAAAATACGAAGTTGCTATAGAAACAGCCCTTGGCGGAAATATTCAGAATATTGTTACAGATACTGAAACAACAGCAAAAGACACGATTGAATATTTAAAGAAAAACAGGTTTGGAAGGGCAACATTTCTGCCGCTCAGTAGTATGAGCAATAAGACGAATTTTAATGCACCGGATGCTTTAGAAGAAAAAGGCGTGATTGGTCTTGCCAGTGATCTGGTAAATATCAAAAAAGAATATGAAGGTGTTGCAAAATATTTGTTAGGCAGGGTGATGGTAGTTGATACCATTGATCATGCTATTGCTATTGAGCGAAAATATCGTTATACCGTGAGAATTGTCACTTTAGAAGGTGAGTATCTGAATGTAGGTGGTTCTATTTCGGGTGGTGCTTTTAAAAATAACAGCAATCTTCTTGGTCGAAGACGCGAAATTGAAGAAATAGAAAAATCATTGGCATCCTTGAAAGAAGAGAAAGAAAGTCTTGATAAGGAACTTACGAATAACCGTAGTGAAATCAGTGTTATCAGTGAAGAAGAGGCAAAAATCAGCAAGGGTCTTCAGGAACAGATGATTATCAAGAATACTATCGAGGTCAATCTGAAACAGGCTAATGCAAGAAAAGACAGTATTATGCTGGAATATCAGAGTTATACACAGGAAAACGATGATATGCAGGCAGAAATCAGTGATATTAATAAAAATAACTCTGAATTAAATGATGAATTATCCGGTACGGAAGACAGAAACACTTACCTTGAAAAAGAGGTTATTGAAAAGACAAAGCAGTTAAATGAAAAGAAAGAAATAATGGCGGATAAAATGTCTTCCTTAGAGGAGATTAATATTGATATCGCTAATTACAAACAAAAACATGAGTTTATTATTGAGAAAATAAATAAAGCAAAAGAAGTTATCAATACATTAACTTTAGAGCTTGGAAATATCAAAAATAATTCAGAAGAAAATGGCAGTGAGATTTCTGCAAGATTGGAAGCGATAGAAAAGCTGTCTTGTGAAACAGAAAAATCCCGAAATTTCATCGAACAGTTAAATAAAGAAATCGAGGATGCCAAGCAGGAAAAAGAAAACCAGAGCAGAGAGCATAAAGAATTCTTTGAGAAGAGAGAACAGTTATCAGAGAGAATTTCTACTCTTGATAAAGAGGTTTACAGATTAAGCAGTCAGAAGGAAGCTTTAGAAGAAAAAAGCGAAAACAAAGAAGCTTATATGTGGAACGAATATGAAATTACATACCGTAAAGCTTCTGACATGAAAAATCCTGAATTCAGTAATAAGACGGAAATTAAAGAGAATATTACAAATATCCGAAAAGAAATGAAATCTCTTGGAGATGTCAACATTAATGCGATTGAAGAATTTAAAGAAATCAATGAGAGATATCAGTTCATGAAGACTCAGCATGATGATTTGATGGAAGCAAAAGAGAACCTTTTGAAGATTATTGATGAACTGGAAGTTGGAATGCGTAAGCAGTTCAAAGAAAAGTTTGAAGAAATAAAGGAACAGTTTGATACCGTGTTTAAAGAATTGTTCGGTGGTGGTAAAGGAACAATCGAACTGACGGATGCGGATGATATTCTGGATGCAGGAATTAATATTATTTCCCAGCCGCCAGGAAAGAAACTGCAGAATATGATGCAGTTATCCGGTGGAGAGAAAGCGTTGACGGCAATCAGTTTATTGTTTGCCATTCAGAATCTGAAACCGTCACCATTCTGTCTGTTGGACGAAATTGAGGCTGCACTTGACGGCTCAAACGTTGTAAGGTTTGCAGAGTATCTACATAAGCTTACGAAGAATACACAGTTTATTGTAATTACCCACAGGCGCGGAACTATGAATTGTGCTGACAGATTATATGGTATTACAATGCAGGAAAAAGGTATTTCTGCATTGGTTTCCGTAGATTTATTGGAAAATGATTTAGATAAATAAGTTATAATTAATTTGGAGGAATTTCATGGCAGGAAAGTTTTTTAAAAAATTAGTTTCAGGTCTATCAAAGACAAGAAATAATATCGTATCTGGTTTAAATTCTATTTTTACCGGTTTTTCCCATATTGATGAGGATTTTTATGAAGAGTTAGAAGAAATTCTCATAATGAGTGATATTGGAGTGAATACGACAGAAGAAATTTTAGAAAATTTAAGAGAACAGGTAAAAGAGAACCATATCAAAGAGCCGATGGAATGTAAAGAACTTCTGATTCAAAGTATTGAAAAACAGATGAATATTGGCGAAAACGCTTATGATTTTGAAAATGAAAAATCAGTTATTTTAGTGATTGGTGTCAATGGTGTTGGAAAAACCACCTCAATTGGAAAACTGGCAAGCCAGTTTAAATCGAATGGAAAGAAAGTGGTTTTAGCAGCCGCTGATACATTTCGTGCAGCTGCGGCTGACCAGTTGATAGAGTGGGCAAACCGTTCCGGTGTAGATATCGTTTCCGGAAAGGAGGGGTCAGATCCCGGTTCTGTTTTATTTGATGCAATATCATCAGCCAAAAATAAAAATGCAGATATTCTGCTTTGCGATACAGCAGGAAGACTTCATAATAAGAAAAATCTTATGGAAGAACTAAAAAAACTGGACAGAATAATAACAAAGGAATATGATGGTACAAGACGTGAAAATTTTATTGTATTAGATGCTACTACAGGACAGAATGCATTAGAACAGGCAAGACAGTTTAAAGAATGCGCAGATATTACAGGTGTGATTTTAACTAAAATGGATGGTTCAGCAAAAGGCGGTATTGCCATTGCAATTCAGTCAGAGCTTGGAATACCGGTTAAATATATCGGTGTAGGCGAGCAGATTGATGATTTACAAAAATTTGACGCAAAAGAGTTTGTGGAAGCTTTGTTTACTGAATAAACAGCGATAAAAGAATAGAGAAAGAAGTGAGAGATATGAGTGAAGTTTTAGATTTGAAGAAATTTGAGGAAGCAAGTGAAATTGTAAAAAAGGTAACATTAAATACCAGTTTGATTTACAGTGATTATTTTAGTACCCAGACAGGAAATCAGGTGTATATTAAACCTGAAAATATGCAGTTTACAGGTGCTTATAAAGTAAGAGGTGCTTATTATAAAATCAGCACATTAACAGATGAGGAGAGAGAACGGGGACTCATTACCGCTTCAGCAGGAAATCATGCTCAGGGTGTTGCTTATGCTGCAAAACTGTATGGTGTAAAAGCTACCATTGTGATGCCTACAACAACGCCGTTGATGAAAGTAAACCGCACGAAAAGTTATGGAGCAGATGTGGTTTTATACGGAGATGTCTATGATGATGCATGCAAATATGCACTGAACCTTGCAATGAAGGAAGGATATACATTTATTCATCCTTTTGATGATTTAGATGTTGCTGCAGGACAGGGAAGTATTGCTATGGAGATATTTAAAGAACTTCCAACAGTTGATTATATTTTGGTACCAATCGGTGGAGGCGGACTGGCTACCGGAGTCAGTACATTGGCAAAACTATTGAATCCGAGAATTAAAGTGATTGGTGTAGAGCCTGAGAATGCAGCATGTATGAAAGCAAGTATCAAAGCAGGTGAGGTAGTTACACTTCCAAGTGCAAATACGATCGCAGATGGTACTGCCGTGAAAACACCGGGAGAAAATATCTTCCCATATGTGAAGAAAAATATTGATAAGATTATTACCATCAAAGATGATGAGTTAATAGATGCTTTTCTGGATATGGTTGAAAATCATAAGCTGGTTGCAGAAAATTCAGGACTTCTGACAGTAGCTGCATTGAAACACTTAAACTGTAAGGATAAGAAGGTTGTTTCTATTATCAGTGGCGGTAATATGGATATTATTACAATGTCTTCCACATTACAGCATGGTCTGATTCAGAGAGGAAGAGTATTTACAGTATCTGTATTACTTCCGGATAAACCGGGTGAATTAGTAAAGGTGGCAAACAAAATAGCCGAACAACAGGGAAATGTTATTAAATTAGAGCATAATCAGTTTGTTTCCGTAAATCGAAATGCTGCTGTAGAGTTAAAGGTGACTATGGAATGTTTCGGTCATGATCATAAAAAGCAGATTTTAGAAGCATTAAGTGGTGCGGGATATAATCCGACGGAGCAGGCACCAAATCTATAGTGGGAAGGTAGGGAAAACAAATGAAGAGGATGAAGGATTTAAAATTAAGTTTGGTGTCAAAATATTCATTGATGTTTGTTTTGGCATCAATTTTAACTTTTGGATATTTTGTTGTAAACGATAAATCTTTTATATGGCATTTAGATGGATATGCCCAGCATAATGTTGCATTAACATATTATGGGACATGGCTGAGAGATATTGCGAAGAATATACTAATAAATCATACTTTTTCTGTACCTATGTGGGATTTTGGAATTGGTTATGGCGGAGATATAATTACAACTTTAAATTATTATGTCTTAGGAGAGCCTTTGAATTTATTATCTGTATTTGTAGCGCCCCAATACACAGAATATCTTTATGCATTTCTGATTATCTTAAGGTTATATCTGGCAGGATTATTTTTTATTCAATTTTGTAAAATTATGGGTAAGACAGGAAATGCAGTCATAGCAGGTGCACTCGTATATGTTTTTACAGGATATACAATGTGGGCGGCAGTGAGACATCCTTTCTTTATTCTACCTATCATGTTTTTTCCGTTGATGCTGACAGGTGTAGAGAAAGTTTTAAAAGACAGAAAACCGTATCATTTTATATTGGCGATTGTTTTATGTGCAATCAGTAATTTTTACTTTTTTTATATGATTACAGTTCTTACAGTCATATATACATTCGTAAGATGCATTTTTCTGCATAAAAAGAATATTAAAAAGACTTTTGTTAAACTGGGGAGTATGCTTTTGTATGCTATTGTTGCAATTACGATTTCAGCAGTAATTTTTTTACCAGTAATCATTTTATTTTTAGGAGATAATAGAAATGATGTAAATAATTCTATTCCTATATTATATGATTTGCAGTATTATCAGAAACTTTTTTCTACATTTATATCCTCAGATAGTAGTGGATACTGGAATCATATGGGATATTCGCCGGTAGTGATTTTAGGCATCTTCTTTATGCTCAAAAAAAGAGGGATTCAGCAAAAAGTATTTTTTATAATAGGCATTTTGTTTATGTTGTTTCCTATAGCAGGTTCATTCATGAATGGTTTTTCATATGTATCTAACAGATGGATCTGGGCATTTGCAATGTTTTGTGCATTTATCTTTGTCAAATACTGGAGTGAAATTATATCAATAAATAAAAACAATATAAAACATTTGATGATTGTCTTAGGAATTTATAGTGGTCTTATATGTTTGATGCAGAATACCCGTATTGAAAATGTTTTGATTGAGTTATTGATTTTATTATTCTTAGTAATGGTACTTAGTCAATTAAATCAAAATCAAAAAGTATCTGTTTATAAGTTAGAGGCAGTTGTTATTCTTTCAGTTATTTGCAGTATTGCAATTAACAGTTTATATATTTATTCTATTTCTGAAAAAAATTACATTTCCGAGTTTATTGACAGAGGAAAAGTATATGAAACATACAAAACTTCTCAAAGCAGCGATATTAAAAAGTATATAAAGGATGAAAGTTTTTTTAGGTTCAGTTCTTCAGGTGAAGAATATGATGATATCAATAACAGTACAGCCAAAGAAATCTTATCCCAGGGTCTAGCAGGCGATTATAAGTCTGATAGACAAAAATTAGATTTTTGTGATAATGCAGCAATGCTGTTTGGTGTAAAAGGAATCGGATTTTATTGGAGCCTTGGCAATAAACATGTTTCTGATTATTTACTGCAAATGGATGCAAGAGAATACAGTACGTTTATTTATCATGGTATTGATGACAGGGCGGGACTTTTATCATTATCTTCCGTAAAATATTATATTAGTGAGAGGGGAAATGATAATGTTGTTCCATATGGATTTAGAAAATATAAAACAATAAATAAATCGGTTCCATATAGTGTCAGATCTAAAAAGATAACAAAATACAATAAAAGAAAAAATAAGACAGAATATAATATATATGTAAATGATTTTGCACTTCCATTGGGATATACCTATGATCAAACTGTTACTGAAAAAGAATTAGAAAAGTATACCGGTATAGAAAAAGAACAAGCAATGCTTCAGGCAGCTATTGTAGAAAAAAAAGAAGTTATGAATAGAAGCTCATTATCCAATTTTAAAGGAAAAGAATTGGATTATAGAATTATTTGTGGTTCCGGTGTTGAATATAAAAAGAACCGATTTGTGGTTACGGATAAAAATGCAGATGTTTTTATTGAGTTTAACAGTGAAAAAAACAATAGTCTTTATGCGTATATTCAAAATTTGAAATTTACACCGGGAAATCCGCTGTATCAATTTGAAGATCAGTTAAGCAGTTTTAGCACAGCAGAACAAAATTATTTAAAAAATCAATATAGAAATTGGAAAGAAGGAACAAGTGTAAGCATCCTATTTAATTGCAATGGGGTTTATAAAAATCTTACGCAATATTCAAATAACCAATCTTATTATAATGGTAAAAAAAATTATGTAGTTAATCTGGGATATAGCAAAGAAGGAAGATATAGATTGCAATTATCATTTGAACATAGAGGTTTCTATTCGTTTGATAAATTAAGCCTGGTTGACTTTTCATATGAAAATTATAAAAAAAATATCAATCATTTAAAAGAGAATGCTCTGACAGAAGTTTCTCAACAAAGTAATAGTATTAATGGTAAAATTACATTACAGCAGAAAAAACTTTTATGTCTGACAATCCCTTATAATGATGGATGGAAAATTTATGTTGACGGAAAAGAAAGTAATTTGCTAAAAGTAAATTATATGTATTCCGGAGTGTATTTGAATCCGGGAAAACATGATATCCGTTTAGTATATTGTACACCGGGATTGAAATTGGGAATTTGTATTAGTGGAATTGGTATTTTAATATTTATGGGAATAATTGTTTTCCAATATAAAATAGATAAAAGGAAATAAGTAAAATAAAGTGATGGGTGTCAAGAAAAAATACTTGACACCTTCTTTCTTTTATTGTAGTATACCAAAGGTAGGTAAGGTGCAATCATATGAAAGATATTTATAAGAGTTCGCTGTTATACGATTTTTATGGCGAATTGCTGACACAACATCAAAAAGAAATATATGAAGATTTTATATTAAACGATTTAAGTCTTGGAGAGATTGCTATTGAGCGGGGAATATCCAGACAGGGTGTTCATGATCTGGTTAAGCGATGTGATAAGATTTTGAACGGTTATGAAGAAAAGCTTCATTTAATTCAGAGATTTTCAAAAACAAAGGAAGATGTTGAACAGATATGTCATCTGGCTGACAGCAAAGATGCTGACAGTATATCAAGAATCAAAGAAATTGCACAGGAAATATTAGATAATTATTAGGAGGTAGGGCTTTGGCATTTGAAAGCTTATCCGATAAATTACAAAATATATTTAAAAATCTTAAAAGTAAGGGCAGACTTACAGAGGAAGATGTAAAATTAGCACTTAAAGAAGTAAAGATTGCTTTGTTGGAAGCAGATGTTAACTTTAAGGTAGTGAAGAACTTTATTAAGAAAGTGAATGAAAGAGCTGTCGGACAGGATGTTATGACCAGTCTCACGCCGGGACAAATGGTTATTAAGATTGTAAATGAAGAATTGACAGATTTAATGGGTTCTGAAACTACAGAATTAAAACTCTTACCGGATAATGAAGTAACTGTTATTATGATGATGGGTCTTCAGGGTGCCGGTAAAACGACAACGACTGCAAAGATTGCCGGGAAGTTGAAAGCAAAAGGTAAGAAACCTTTACTTGCTGCGTGTGATGTGTATAGGCCGGCAGCGATTGAACAGTTAAAAATTAATGGTGATAAACAACAGGTTCCTGTTTTTTCCATGGGAGATAGGCAAAGGCCTTTAAATATTGCAAAGGCAGCGATTGAGCATGCAAAGAAAAATGGAAACAATGTTGTTATATTAGATACAGCAGGTCGTTTACATGTAGATGAAGATATGATGAACGAACTTGTAGAAATCAGGGATAACATAGAATTAACTCAGACAGTACTGGTAGTAGATGCTATGACCGGACAGGATGCCGTAAATGTAGCCAAAGAATTTCATGAGAAAATCGGCATAGACGGTATTATTGTCACAAAATTAGATGGTGATACCAGAGGTGGCGCTGCATTATCTATTAAAGCGGTAACCGGAAAGCCGATATTATATATTGGTATGGGAGAAAAACTCTCTGATTTGGAACAGTTTTATCCTGACAGAATGGCTTCCCGTATTCTGGGAATGGGTGATGTGTTATCATTGATTGAAAAAGCGGAGCAGGCCATTGATGAAGACAAGGCAAAAGAGATGGAACAGAGGCTCAGAAAAGCTCAGTTTACATTTGATGACTATCTGGAATATATGGGTCAGATTAAAAACATGGGAGGTTTGTCTTCACTTCTCAGCATGATTCCGGGAGTCGGAGGTCAGATTAAAGAGGATATGCTTCCTGATGATAAACAGTTAGGAAAAATCGAGGCCATCATTTATTCCATGACGAGAGCTGAAAGAGGAAATCCGGATCTTATGAATCCTTCCAGAAAACAGCGTATTGCAAAGGGAGCAGGTGTGGATATCAGTGAGGTAAACAAACTGGTAAAACAGTTTGAGCAGGCAAGAAAAATGATGAAAAACATGCCTGGTATGATGGGGGGAAAAGGAAAACGCAGAGGTGGATTTAAAATGCCTTTTGGCTTTTAAACATATATATTTAGAATTAATTTTACGGAGGTAAAGAAAAAATGGCAGTAAAGATGAGATTAAAAAGAATGGGTAAGAAGAGACATCCTATCTACAGAATCGTAGTTGCTGACTCAAGATCACCTAGAGATGGTAGATTTATCGAAGAGATTGGAACATATGATCCAAATCAGGAGCCAAGCGTATTCGATGTAAACGAAGAAGCTGCAAAGAAATGGTTAGCAAACGGAGCACAGCCAACAGAGACAGTTGGAAAGCTTTTGAAGATTGCCGGAATTGAAAAATAATATCGGAGGGTAAATTCATGAAAGAATTGGTAGAAACAATTGCAAAAGCACTTGTTGACTCTCCTGATGAAGTTGTAGTTACAGAAACAGAAAATGACAGAGAGATTCTTGTTACATTACATGTTGCTCAGGATGATATGGGCAAGGTGATTGGAAAACAGGGAAGAATTGCAAAAGCGATTCGTTCTGTTGTAAAAGCTGCATCTTCAAAATGCGATAAAAAAGTTAAAGTGGAAATTCAATAAATCACTTTAATACAAGTGCAACAAGGCTGGATAATTCCAGCCTTGTTATGTATATGGAAAAGGTGTATATGGAAGAGTATTTAAGAGTTGGTGTTATCAGTAATACACATGGAGTGCGTGGAGAGGTAAAAGTTTATCCTACGACTGATGATATTAAAAGATTTGATTATTTAAAAGAAGCTGTAATTGACACAGGAAAAGAATATATAGATGTAAATGTGACCGGTGTGAAATACTTTAAAAATATGGTAATTTTAAAGTTTGAGCAGTTTCAAAATATGGATATGGTAATTCCATATAAGGGAATGGATTTGCTGGTTACAAGAGAAAATGCTATCCCTTTAGGAGAAGGTGAACATTTTATTGTGGACCTTGTAGGCTGTAAAGTAATTACAGATGAGGGGGAAGATTTTGGAGAATTGGTTGATGTACTTCAAACCGGTGCCAATGGAGTTTATGTCGTAAAAACAAAGGACGGAAAAGAAGTATTATTGCCAGCGATAGATGAGTGTGTACTGGAAAAAGATATTGAAAATAAAGTGATTAAGGTACATATTATGAAAGGATTATTAGATTAATGAATTTTCATGTATTGACATTGTTTCCGGATATGATTCAGAATGGTGTAAATACCAGTATAACCGGTCGTGCTATGAATAATGGTCTGATTAGTCTGAATACTGTAAATATCAGAGACTATGCCGGAAATAAATATGGACAGGTGGATGACTATCCATATGGCGGTGGTGCGGGAATGGTAATGCAGCCGGGACCGGTATATCGAAGTTATGAATCTGTAGTAGAAAGAATAGGATACAAACCAAGAGTAATATATTTAACGCCACAGGGAAAGGTTTTTAACCAGTCAATGGCGGAGGAGTTCGCAAAAGAAGAAGACCTTGTATTTTTATGTGGACATTACG
>CAQBGY010000051.1 GCA_948759685.1 uncultured Eubacterium sp. | reverse complement strand
GCTTTTTACAGAAGAAGCAAAAATAATGGAAATAAACAATAAAAAAACTTTAAAATTGGAGTATAAGCCTAATATACGAAAAACAGCTGTTTTTGTTGTAAAAAATATCTTTAAGATGCTTTATTCCAGCATAAAAGGATTGACAAAAATAATAAATGATATACTTTGTAATGTTGTAAAATTCAAATCTGCTATAAGAAAAAACAGAACTTTTTTAAGAAAAAAGAATTCTTCAAAATATTCTGTTGGTTATAAACGCAATTTTTTATTAAGTTAATGACATTGCAGAGCCAGTTCCGCAGTATCTATTTTACCTGAATGTATTGCTTCAAGTACTTTTTCCTTATCTTTTTTACTAATCTGTACCATAATGCTGTTCCCCGCTTTTATATAATAAAATGATTATTCCCTTGTCTATTATAACAGATTTTTTATATCATGTCCAAAAGACTAATTGAAGGTCAAATAACATAAACATTGACAAAATAAAGAAGTTGTGATAAAGTACCATCAATAATATAAGAAAAGTGAAGACGGAAACAAGTAGTTTATTTGGAAACATACAGAGAGAATAGTACTTGGTGGAAACTATTTATGTGGAAATTAGACGAAAACCATTCCAGAGCTGTAATGCTGAAATGAGTAAGTATTACCGTATGCCTGCGTTAAAGGATAGGATTTGATAGAATCTGAAGTGAAAAGTTAAGGTGGAACCGTGCTAAGTGCACCCTTAAGACTATGTGATTATGGTCTTATGGGTGCTTTTCTTATGTTGTTGCAAGATAGTTAAAGCTGAAAAGAGAAAGGGGCAACAAATTATGAAGGTTCTACGAAAAAATGGAGAAATTGTAGAAGTAAACTTTGAAGAGCAGGAGGGCAAAAAGGCATTTTGGCATACGAGTGCACATGTGCTTGCACAGGCTGTAAAACGTTTATATCCAAAAACAAAGTGTGCCATTGGTCCGGCAATCGAAAATGGATTTTATTATGATTTTCAGTTTGAATTTTCATTTTCAGAAGAGCATTTAAAGACAATCGAAGCAGAAATGCGAAAGATAGTAAAGGAGTCTCTATCCTTGCAAGTCTATGAGAAGTCAAAAGAAGAAGCTCTTAGCTTTATGAAGAATGCAGATGAAAAGTATAAAATTGAACTGATTCAAGAACTAAATGATACAGAGCAGATTAGCTTCTATAAGCAGGGAGAATATGAGGAATTTTGTGCAGGACCACATATTTCTAATGTGTGCCAGATTAAAGCAATCAAACTATTGTCAGTAGCTGGGGCCTATTGGAGAGGCAACAGAAAAAATCAAATGCTTACGAGAATTTATGGCATATCTTTTCCAAAAGCGGCACAATTAGATGGATATCTGCATATGGTTGAAGAAGCAAAAGCAAGAAACCACAGAAAATTGGGAAAGGAACTCGGAATATTTACAATTTTTGATGAGGGACCAGGATTACCAGTATTCCTGCCAAAAGGAATGATATTGAAGAACCTGCTGATTGATTATTGGAGGAAAATCCATCGCAGAGAAGGATATGTTGAAATTTCTACGCCTATTATGTTGGAAAGAAGTCTTTGGGAGATATCTGGTCATTGGGATTATTATAGAGATACCATGTACTCTCTTAAGGTTGAGGATGATGATTATGCAATTAAACCAATGAGTTGTCCAGGTGGAATGTTAGTGTATAAACTGGAACCGAGGTCATATAAGGAGCTTCCTGTGCGAATGGGAGAATTAGGGCTTGTGCATCGTAATGAAAAGTCCGGAACTTTACATGGCCTTATGAGAGTACGTTCATTTACACAGGATGACGCCCACATTCTTATGAGAGAGGACCAGGTAATGGATGAGATACAAGGTGTTATGCGTATTATTGATGAAGTTTACCAGAAGTTTGGTTTTTCATATGAAATTGAATTGTCAACGAGACCAGAGAATTCCATAGGAAGTGATGAAGATTGGCAACTTGCTACAGAGGCTTTAGAAAAATCAGTACAAGGAATGGGTAAATCTTATGTAGTAAATGAAGGAGATGGTGCATTCTATGGACCGAAACTTGATTTTCATCTAAAAGATTCTATAGGCAGAACGTGGTAATGCGGAACAATACAGCTTGATTTCCAGCTTCCACAAAGATTTGATATTAACTATATTGGAGCAGATGGAGAGAAATACCGCCCGATTATGTTGCATAGAGTTGTATTTGGTTCTATAGAACGTTTTATTGGCATTTTATTAGAACATTATGCTGGAAAATTTCCTACATGGATTGCACCTGTACAGGTTAAGGTTCTTTCAGTTTCGGATAAATATAATGATTATGCTAAGAAAGTTGAGGGATTTTTGGAAGGAAATGATATTCGGGTAGAAGTAGATGTTAGAAGTGAGAAACTTGGATATAAAATTCGTGAAGCACGTATGGATAAGGTGCCATATATGATTATAGTAGGCGAAAACGAAAAAAATAATATATCTGTATCCGTAAGACAAAGAGACGCAGAGCCTGATAAACAGGACATGGGAGAAATGAGTCTTGAACAAGTGGCCGGTTTGGTAAAGAGAGATGGGATAGAATGAAAGCAACAATTGTTTTAATTGCAGAGAATTATGGTAGAAAATTGATGCTGGAAACAAATAGACATGGAAAGATGGGGTTTGAAATGGCAAGACTACTATAGCATATTTCCTTAAAATAGCCATTTGCGATTCCTAGTTTAGAGAATATGGAAGTATTCTTTGATGGATTCGCAAAGGAACTATGTCCATTTGATATCGAATTTGTGGATATGGATATATTCCCATCTAATGTATTAGGTGAAGCCGAATCCGGATGTATGAGCTTGTGAGTAAAAACAACACCACAACTTGTAGATGCACAGAAAAGGTTAAACGAAAAACTATATAAAGTATTTAGACCGTGCCTAGCAGAACATGACAATGACTATATTTTTCATATGACGTTTGCTATTGGTGGTGCAGACTACGTATCATATCAAAGGGCTTATGATGAATTAATAAAGAGTGATTATAATCAGATATTTAGGTTTAGTAAACTGGGTTTACTATATTATAATGATGATGATATTACTCCAGGAACATATTTTTGCTATAAGGTTTGTACTATATAATAACCCCACTTGCTATAAATTTGGTGTTTTCAGGGGTTTGCGGACTTTTTGCAGATAAGATATAACAGTTAATAAATGCTATGAATTATGTCTTATCAGAATTCCAGTTTGCCAAGGAGTTGACCAGATTGAAAAATACTCAATAACAATTTCCTGTAGGAGTTGCCAAGAAGTTGTTATTGAGTATTAAAAAGATGTCCAATCACTATTTGAGTGAGTTTTTACAAAAGTTTTTTCTCTATAAATACTTTTTTGCCACAAATACAGCGTTTAGCACTTTAGGAAATCCCATATAAGGAATGCACTGCAGAAATGTTTCTATGATTCTTCTGGTAGTAATCCCCACATTTGAAGCAACGTTAATATGTACCTCTAACTGAGGCCCGCACCCTTCGGTGGTAAGCAGGCTGGAAAGGGTAATCAGTTCCAGTTCTGCCGTTGTTAATCCCTGCCTGCTTTTCCATCAATGGCCTTTAATTGCTCCATACTTTGCATAAACCTTGTGTTTTCCATTTGATTCTGCCTCCTTTTTTGATTAAAATAAGAACATATTACTTAGAGTATAGTGTAAGTCAAGAACTTTTTTAGGAGTGGTTTTATTAGGATAGGAGAGATGGCCAAAGCAGCGGATATTAGTGAATATACCCTGTGGTATTATGAAAGGAAAGGGCTGATCCGGGTAAAACGTAATCATGCCGGCAGACGTTGTTATGAGGAAAGTGATATTGAATGGATAAAGTTTATTAAGCGTCTGAAAGATACTGGTATGCTGTTAAAAGATATCAGGGAATATTCAAGACTTCGGTATGAGGGAAATACTACGATGCCGGAACGCTTGCAAATGCTTGAAAAGCACAGGGAATATGTATTGGAGCAGCAGAAGAAATGGTCAGGCTATCTGGATAATCTGGATGCTAAAATTGTATTTTACAAGCATTCCATTGAAGATTTGGAATAAATCATAAAAATCTATTGACTCTAACGGAACGTCATAGCTTATAGTGGCATTATCAGGAACAGGAGGTCAGACGCTATGAGGACAGTTAAGGAAATATCAAATATTACAGGTATCAGCGTACGTACGCTTCACTATTATGATGAAATCGGTTTGTTGAAACCAACGGATAAGAGTGATGCGGGATATCGTCTTTATGACGATAAGGCTTTGGAACAATTACAACAGATATTGTTTTTTCGTGAGTTTGATATTCCTTTGAAAGAAATTAAGGCAGTTATGGAAAATCCTGCTCTTGACAGAAACCACATATTAAAAATGCAACGGGAGATGCTGCTTACAAAGATAAAACGCATGGAGCATCTAATTACGGGTATTGATGATATTTTGAAAGGAGACAATAAGATGGATTTTGCAATTTTCAATAAGACAGAGATGGACGAAATGTTTCAGGTAATGACAGAACATATGCCAGAGGAAATCAAACAAAAAGCCATAGATGAATTTGGTGGATTAAATCAGTGGCATGAGCATTATATTAAAGCTGTTTCTAGTGATGATATGCAGAAGCGTTATCGAAAAATGCTGGAATGGTTTGGCGGGAAAGAACAATATCTTGCTACGGTAAAAAATCCGGTTAGCAAAGAAGTTATGACAAGCTGCCAAAAACGTATGGATGCTATTTTAGAAAAATTGGCAAGCAAGAGGGAATGCTCTGTGGATTCGTTTGAAGTAAAGGAAATCATTGGGGAATATGGTTTTGTGATGAAGCAGCTCTGCCAATTGCAGGATGAGAGTGGTATGATGCTTTCTCTTGCAAAGACTTACCACAGGAAAGAAGTAAAAAAAGTTACTGATGAAAAATATGGTGATGGGGCAGCACAGTTCTTTATGCAGGCGATAGAAGAATTTTACAAATAAAAATAAATTGGTTTGCATAGCTGGCATAACTGATAAAATCAATAAATATAATACCTACAGGGAAATAGTAAGAATGAATTTGTAAAGTCCTGTTCTGTAGCGATACAGAATGGGGCTTTTTAGTTACTTACAGAAGCATTGAAAAGTACTTAAATATATGGAAAAATAAGAGTATTTATAATTAAAATATTTTTTATACCATAAAGCTATGTCTTTTCTGGTAGTAAACAGAAGATGAATATGATAAAATGATACTTGTACCAATGTAAAAGAAATAAAACAAAAAATATTCTTTATTTTTGAAAGTTGCTAAGTGAAAGATTTGGACATGTTATGGTAACTGTATTGATTCTATGAAATAATAAATCTTATGGTTTGTGAATATATAGTTATATATTTGATAAGGCCAGGAGGGGAAAGCATGGAGATTGTGATTAAAGAGATTTCAAACTTTCCTTATGGGAAAGTAGAAGTAAAGGATAATAGCTTTGTTATTGGTACATCTGTATCTAAAGTGCTGGTTCATATTCAAGAGAGAGTGGACACTATCTTTTTTAAGAAAAGTTTAGAAAATATGTGGAAGGAGATTTCTGTATTACATTGCCAGGATTTGGAGAATCATAAAATATCATTTTATATGAAGTTGATGGAAATTTATTATTTGTATTTAGAATTTTTTCCTGCCGTTTTGGAACCAAGATATACAATAGATGATGGAACAGAATTATTAATTTTTCATCGGTTTTCTCGTATAAATAAATCTGTTCCGCCATTTGATATTGTAAGTGAACCATAAAGTGCAGTTTTAACATCAAATGATATAATATTTAACATTCCTATTCCTCATGCAAATGGAATTTGTCTATTCGTAAATTTTTCCCATATACAATATTTTTGCGAATGTTTTATAATCTGTTTTTTCCCTGTCAACTGTATTATCAAACATGGAACAATCATCCATCCAGCTTGCCATCTGCCCTAAATAATCAGTAATAGTTGTGTTCTTCCATTCTTCAGGATGTTCTTTTGCATCCATAGCTAACTGGACAACAAAAGTTAAGAAATCATCCATATTTGCTATATTGTTTATCTGCTCTATTGGATTTTTCATGCCTGTTCTCCTATAAAATTCCTATTATTGTTACGTTCAGTTTAGCACATTTATAGGACATCTACAAGATTTCATGCACGAAAAACCAAAAAGAGTGAAGTCTTCACTTGGCAATGTGGCAAAGAATTGATGAGCAAGGACGGGATTGCGGTCATTGATGGTGGAAAATGTATCATGCAGCTTAAAGGCGCCAGGCCATTCTTCTTGGATAAATCCGATACAACGAAGCATGGCAGGTACAGGGAATTATCTGATTATGACCAGAAAAACTCCTTTGACATTGAGGACTATGTGAAGTATTTGCAGCATATGAAAGTTACTCCATACACATAGGCAGATGAAGCGTTTGACTGTGGGGAAACCATGAAAAATAAACAAGGTGAAAATCTGGTGTATGTAGATAGCCCTTATCAGATAAACATGGTACAATTTTAGAAGAAATGAGGTAAATCAAGCTGTACCTGATGGCAAAAGGCACTCCGTTGCTGGAGAAAGGCTATAAGAGTATGTTTTGGGGTCTATCAGAAGAAAAAAGCCGGAATTTATCATGAGAAAACATGGGAAAAGCTGGTTTTGCGAAAATAGCGGAGATATATCTGTAATATTGTTCCTGTTGGATATGCAAATTTTTATGTTCCGTCAAAAGTTAAAGACTTGTTAAGAATTTCTATGCTATAATCAGAACATGAAGAAAATAAACAAGGGAAAAGAGGTATACACTATGTTCTGGAGGATATTGAAAAAAGACCTAAAACGCAAAAAGACCATGAACATCATTCTGCTGTTGTTTGTCATTTTATGCTCAATGTTTGCAGCGGCGGCAGTGAACAACATTATAGCCGTTACAGGCGGTATCGGGCATTATTTCGATGCGGCGGATGTTCCCGGTATCATCGTGCAGATGCTGGCTAGCGAGGAAAATGACCTCGAGGAAAAGATTGGGGAGCTTGCCTGTGTAAAGGAGATAAGGAGCGAACATTGGCTTTGTGTATTAAGTTCAAAATATTTCAGTCATAACGGAAAGGAACTTGATAATTTCACGAATGCTGCCTATCTGCTTTCTGATAGTGAAATGGCGATCAATTATTTCGATGAGAACAATAACATCATCGAAAGCGTGGAAAAGGGCTGCTTTTATGCCAACGCTCCTTTTTTACAGAACATTGATATAAAAGAGGGTGACGAGGTGGAACTTGATGTTGGTAACAGTCATCTCACGCTTAAGTTTATGGGGCGTTTCAAAGGTGCACTGTTTAGTTCGGAAAACTCGTATCCCCCATATCTTATTATGAACTCTGCTGACTATGACTATCTTGACAGGGACAAAGCCACTCATATCATGAATTGCGGGCAGCTTTGTATAAATACATCAGAAGTTGGTGAAATAAGGGAACTTGCAAAGAATTATGGCGGTGTAGTTGTCAACACATGGGAAGAATGTAAGAGTATTTATCTATATGATATGCTTTCGGCTTATATCTTAATGATAATCAGTATCATGCTGATGTTCACAGCCTTTGTGATGCTGCGTTTCACAATAGGCTTTACGGTCAGCGGGGAATTTCGTGAGATTGGTGTAATGAAGGCGGCAGGTATCAGCAACGGCAGTATAAGAAGCCTGTATATCGTCAAGTATTTTGCCATTGCTGTAACCGGTACACTGATAGGATATTTCTGTTCTGTCCCTCTTGGGGATATGATGATGGAAACTGTATCGAAAAATATCGTTCTCGGCAGCGGGGGCGGTACTCTTATGGGTCTTGTAAGCTCTGCGGCGGTAGTAATCATTATCCTTCTGTTCTGTTACAACTGCACACGCAGAGTCAATAAACTTTCGCCAATCGACGCAGTAAGAAATGGTCAGACAGGCGAGCGCTTCCGAAGAAAAAGTCTTTTGCACTTAGGCCGCTCTAAGCTGCCACAGGCTGCATTTCTCCCGGTCAATGATGTGCTCAGTTCGCCGAAGCAGTTTTCTATCGTGATAGTTGTGTTCACGCTCTGTATCCTGTTGATGACAATTATGTCAAATTTTGCATTGACACTCAAAAGTGAAAAGATACTGCGTTTCTTCGATGTGCCCTCAAGTGAAGCGCATATCCTAGATAGCGAAATATTGGGAGAAATCCTAGTAGATCAGAGTATGTATAAGCAGATTATTACAGATACCGAAAAGCTCCTTGCCGATAACGGAATGCCCGGCAAATGCACAATGACCATGGGCACAGAGTTTGAAACATCACACAAAGGCAAAACAGCAAAGATTTTTTTCTATGTAATGAAAGGTGAGACAAATGATACGCTTTATGTAGATAAGGGCAGCGCCCCACAGAAAACGGATGAGATTGCCGTAACGGTAAGTGTCCTTGATGACTTAGGCGCGGAGATTGGCGACAGGGTAACGGCAGTAATAAATGGGAAAGAGTACGAGTTTATCATCACGGGAACATACTCTTCTTTTATGAGCCCAACTGCTTTTCTATATAAAGATTTTGATTTTGGAAATCTGCCGGCAAACAATATAATGGGAGTGCAGATACACTTTGACGGTAATCCCGGCAAGGCGCAGATAAACAAAAATATTGAAAAGTTGAAAGACCTGCTTGACACCGACAAGGTGTATCCGGCCTCGGAATTCATCAATAATTTTACGGGAATGTCTGATACGTTGAATGTAATCAAACAGATGATGATGATCGTTACTGTGATTGTAACGGCATTGCTTGTCATACTCATGGAGCGTTCCTTTATCTCTAAGGAAAAAAGTGAGATTGCACTGATGAAGGCAGTGGGTACCAGTAACGGCAGTATCATCTTGCAGCATTCGCTCAGATTTGTAATCGCATCGGTCATTGCCTGTATTGTTTCTTCAGTGGTGCTTATGCCAATCAGTAACGTAATGATGAACTGGGTAGGTAATATGGTCGGCGATGTATCAGGCATGAAATGCGATTTTGACCCACTGGAAATATTTGTAATCTGTCCGGCAATTCTCATCGGCGTGACCGTCACCGGCTCATTCCTGACGGCACTTTACACAAAAACAATCAAGGCTTCCGATACAGCAAGCATAGAATAAGGAGGAAAATAGAATGAATAATGTGGTTTTACAGACAAAGGGACTTTGCAAGGCATATATCGTGAACAAGCATCAGAACAATGTGCTGAAAAACATTGGTTTGACGATTAGCGATGGCGAAATGGTAGCGGTCATGGGACCTTCTGGCTCTGGTAAAAGCACGCTGCTCTACTGCGTTTCGGGAATGGATAAAGTGACCGCAGGCGAGGTGTTCTTTAACGGCAGGGAAACGGCAAAGCTTAGCGATAAGGAGCTTGCAAGGCTCAGACTTGACGAAATGGGTTTTATTTTCCAGCAGATGTACATGATGAAAAATCTTTCGGTACTTGATAATATCATTTTCCCTGCGGTAAAATCAAAAAAGAATACGGAGAGCCGCAGGCAGACCGAGGAGCGCGGCAGAGCGCTCATGCACAGGCTCGGCATTGGCGATGTGTGTGGCAATGATATCAACGAGGTGTCGGGTGGACAGCTTCAGAGGGCTTGTATCTGCCGCAGTATGATAAACAATCCTAAGATGATTTTTGCTGATGAGCCGACAGGCGCATTGAACCGTGCAAGCTCCGATGAAGTCATGAATGAGCTGCTTTCCTTAAACCGTGACGGTACGACAATCATGTGCGTGACACACGATGCAAAGGTTGCCGCTAAGTGTAGCAGAGTGCTTTACATCGTGGACGGCGGGATTGCCGGTGAAAAGGAAATGGGACATTTTGGTGGCGGTGACAAGGAGCTTCGTGACCGCGAAAGAGAACTGAATAACTGGCTTATGGAACAGGGATGGTAGTTTTATGACCGATATTTTGATAGTGGAAGACGATAAGGAGCTGGCAGACTTGCTGACTGATTTTTTGTGTGACCAGGGCTATACTGTGTCAAGCGTAGCTAGCGGAGAGCGTGCCATACAGCTTTTTGAACGATATGGCGCAAGGCTTGTGGTGCTTGACATTAATCTCCCCGATGTGAATGGCTTTGCAGTCTGCTCCAAACTGCGGGAAAATGTGGATACGCCTATATTGATTGTAAGTTCAAGGACAGGCAAGGAGGATAAGCTGAACGGCTTTGGCCTCGGTGCTGATGATTATATTGAAAAGCCCTATGACATAGATATTCTTATCGCTAAAATCAAGGGAGTATTCAAAAGGCGGTATCAGCGTGATACATTGTCGGCGGACGGTGTAACACTCAATCTTGTAGATAAAACAGCAGTCATCGACGGAAAGCCTGTAGAATTGCCTGCAAAGGAATTTGACCTGTTGGCGCTTTTACTTGAGAATCAGGGCAAATCTCTGAAAAAAGAGTACCTGTTTGGCACTGTCTGGGGCAGCGACAGCGATTCGGAACTGCAAACGCTACATGTGCATATCAACCGTCTCCGCCAGAAGCTCGGTGATAATCCTAAGAATGCAAAGCGTTTGCTTACTGTCTGGGGTGTGGGGTATAAGTTTGTATGAAGGCTTTCAGAAGATTGTGTATTGTAGTGATAACTGTATTTCTTTTATTGACGGCGGTATTGAATATATTTCTTGTGGGAGCGAAAGACAATAATGAGGGTATTTACCGCGTTGAAGCCAAACGGCTTGCTGATGAGATAGCAGAAACAGGAAATTATGACCTTGAAAAATATCCTCACATTACGGGAGTGTTCTGTGCTGACGATGGCGGACTGTACATCTCCGATGAGTACTATCTGATTATTGAAGCAAACGGAACGCTTTATCGCGTGGAGTATACTGCCGGAAACGGACAGCACAGCATTGTGGCAATAAACTGTGTATTGGGTGTGCTGTTTTTGCTGATGGCTGGTCTTTTGTATTATATCTGGAGGCATATCATCGTGCCATTTGGCAGGCTGGACAATGTTCCACAGGAGCTTGCAAGGGGCAATCTTGCTGTTCCGGTACCAGAGGAAAAAAGCCGTTTCTTTGGAAAATTCACATGGGGTGTGAATCTCTTGCGTGAAAGTATCGAAGAAAGCCGTAAAAAAGAAATCACGATGCAGAGGGACAAAAAACTTTTGCTGCTCTCCCTTTCCCACGATATCAAAACGCCTTTGTCGGCAATCAAGCTGAACGCAAAGGCGCTTGCTAAGGGATTATATAACGACGAAGAAAAACAGCGGGCTGCTGCCCTGGGCATTAATACCCGTGCAGATGAAATAGAGCGTTTTGTCAGCGAGATTACAAAGGCGGCAAGCGAGGATTTTATGAGCTTTGAGGTCACACAGGGGGAGGCTTTCTTAAGTGTTATCATCACAAGGATAGATGCGAGATATTCTCCCCAGCTTGCCATGTCGGGAACGGAGTTTGTGATTCAGAAATATGATGACTGCATTCTTTCCTGCGACCCTGACCGTCTTGCAGAGTGCCTGCAAAATCTGATTGAAAATGCAGTCAAATATGGTGACGGCAGACGGATTGGGATTAGCTTCGATAAAATGGACGGCTGTGAGCTTATTACGGTATCAAATACAGGCTGTACTCTTGAAGCAAAAGAACTGCCGCAGATATTCGAGAGCTTTCATCGTGGAAATAATGCGGACAGGGTGCAGGGTAACGGGCTTGGGCTTTTTATATGCAAAAGGCTGATGGGGCTTATGAATGGAGAGGTATATGCTGATATTCGTGATAAGTGCTTTTATATAACACTTGTTGTTAAAATAGCGTAAGGTGGCAGATGCTTGTCCAAGGGCAAAAACAACGTAAAAGGTATATATTTTGTGGTTGGACATGCTCCAAATTCCTGAAAATTAAGGAAAGTTAAGGCAATTGCAAATAAAATAAACAATTTGCTGCACGATGGAAAAAGAAAAAAGCCATCATACAGTAGATGTATTTTCATATGCATATGGAACGGTGGTTTTGAGAAAGTCAAGGCTGCCGTTTTTAACAGATGGTTATCTTGCCTGCACTTTTTCAAAAGCAGCAGTATTAAGCTATGCTGGTATAGCCAGGGGTTTTTCTGGCGGGTTTGTCAAAGTGTTTCTTTACATAAGCTTCTACATCTGCTGAAACCGTATTTACAAAAGCCTGTTCTAATTCTGTTCTGGGTTTTCTTGAAACTGCTGCCAGGTCAATTAAATCCATAGGTGATGGTTCTGGAACCAGGCAGCCATCTTGTTTGAGCAAGCGGAGATGCCCTGCCAGACAGTCTACAGTCATAGCCTCCTCTATGGTTTCGCCACAGGCAGCTAAATCTAAAGCGGGAAAAATAACTGAATAACCGTTTTCTTCATTTGAACCTCCTATATTGTGGGAATATGGGTTTATTTAAACCCTGCCTGCTTTCTGATACTATTTTCTGTGCATTTTGGAAGGTCTTTGTTATGGAATGGTATTGTGGCCTTGCCAGATTTTTCAGGGTATATGTAGTTTTTATGGGAGTCTTCCTGTTTTTTAGATATCTATCCATTATCAAGGATTATTTTTTCATTTCTTTTGGTTTTATTGACATAACGTTTTAATTCTTGCATTATTGCCATAATATAAAATACACATAAAATTAATACACATAATTACAATACGCTAAAATGGTAAAATGATAGAAAATATCCTTTTAGTATATGCAGACATGACGGGATTATACAAACTGCTGCTGCCATATGGGATTATATTACATGCATATGGCAGTGGTATAAGAACAGTAAGCTGCCAGATACTCTCTGTAACAGCTTTATTTGCCTTTTAAAGCTTTAAAAAGTATGTAGACAGTTAGCCTTGAAGTAAAATAGCTCTATGGGGATGATAGAAGACAGATAAGAGGTGCTGGCAGAAATGTCTTTCAGACAGCAGACAATTTCAGTTTGTCATACAGGTATTATATATACCAGGAATATTGTATGCTGGCTGTATTCTGCTGCCTGTAAATTTATATTAATTTTTATGTTAGAAAATGTTGTCTGTTATGCAAACAGGCTGTATAATAACAGATAAGGACACATAAAAGCCAGAAATAACATTGTTATTTGGCTGTAAACAGACCTGGTATATAATTTGTCTTGAAAACTGGCTGCTGCCAGGAGGTGTGTTGTTAAACAGTATGGGAGGTAACAATCATGGGACAGAAAATTGTAAATAATCTTGAAAATACCATAATCGGAGGAAACTATACAGGCGGAAACAGCACAGTTAATATTTATTATAACAACCAACAAAAAGAGGGCACCAAAAAAAGTAATGGCAACAAGACCATATTTCTTTCTTACAACTGGCATGACAAGGAAATTGCAGACAAGATTGACAAGCACCTGTCAGGGCTTACAGGTATTACAGTAAAGAGGGATATACGTGATATTGGTCCATGGAAAAGTATCAGGAAGTTTATGGAAGGTATACGGCAGCAGGACTATGCAGTCCTTATTATCAGTGGTTTGTATTTAAAGTCAAAAAACTGCATGTTTGAGGTTATGGAGATTATGAAAGAACAACAGTACAGGGAAAGAATATTCCCTGCTGTTGTGGAGTATGGCATATATGACCCATTAACACGCGCAGAGTATATAAAATACTGGCAGCATGAATGTGATAAGCTGGAAGCTTCTTTAAAGGGGCTTGAACCAGAATATATTTCTGGACTGGCAGCAGATTTAAGGCAGTATAAGAGTATTGCATCCTCTATAGGGGAATTTTTAAACATGGTTGCTGATATGAACAATCCAGATATCCAGGAAGTTGAAGTCCAAATAGAGAAAGCAATATTAAAAGACAGGTAAATAAAGGAGGGCTGTATGAAACAAAATATAGAGAATACTCTTGAGAATGTTAGTATAAGGGAATACACAGGCGGAAATATGACTAAGAATTATTATATATCTATGTTTCAGGATTCAGAACGTGAATTTGTTGTAACACATAATGCCGATATAAAACCTGTTTCTTACTTCACTGGCAGGGAAATAGAATTACGGGATTTACGGCAAAGGATAGAAGAGGGGCTTAAGTCTGTTCTGGTGAGTGGTATGGGCGGGATTGGAAAGACACATATATGCAGGAAGCTGTTTGAGGAATATCTTAATAAACATGCCAAACGTGAAAATATACCTTTCTGTTATATTGGATATATTGAATACAATGGAGATATAGACAGCAGTTTACAGCACTGTCTAAAATATAAAGAGCAGGATAACCCAGAACAAAACCAAGAAGCAGCTTGGAAGGAGCTGGAATATCTGGCATCAGATGGAAGGTTATTGTTATTTGTTGATAATGTTAATGTGACAATGAAAGAGGATGAAGGGTTAAAGAGATTGAAGAACATTCCTGGGGCAGTAGTGCTGGCTTCCAGGCGGACATCTTTTAGCAAGGAATTTAAAACATATAAAATAGATTTTCTTGATATTGGGCAATGTAAAGATATTTATGAAAAAATCCGATATGAAGATAGCGGAATTAAAGTACAAAAGGAAGAAATACAAGACTTGGAATATATCATAGAAAAACTGGCAGCAAAGCATACTATCACTATTGAATTTCTTGCACATCTTGCACAGACAAAGAACTGGACAACGAAAAAGCTGCGTGATGAACTGGAAGAGAAAGGTTTCCAGTTAGAATACAGGAATGAGGAAGACGGGCTGGTAAATATCCAGAAGTCTTATGAAACTTTGTATGATTTATCTGGGCTGAAAAAAGCAGAGCAGAATATTCTTGAAGCATTTTCTGTATTCCCATATATTCCTTTGGCAGCAGAAACATGTAATGAATGGCTGCTTGCAGATGCAAAAGTTAATGAAGAAGATAACATTCTTACATGTCTATATAGAAAAGGCTGGCTGCAATTTAATATGAAGCAGGAGAGTTATAGCCTGCATCCAGTATTTGCAAAGTTTATTTATGAAAAATATAAGCCTGGGGCAGAAGCACATCATGGGTTAATAAAAGCTTGCCAGAAATATCTAGAAATACCAGAAAGTGGTTCTGCTATGGAGTGCCAGAAATATATTCCATTTGCAGAGGATATTGCAGAAAAAATCGATATGGGAGAAAATATAGGACAAGCCCAATTTATGGATAGTCTTGCCTTTTTGTTATATTACATAGGAGAATATAAAAAAGCAGAAGGATTATTTGAAAAAACATTGATGATATGTGAGGAGATATTAGGGGCTGGACATCCAGACACCCCTGCCAGGTTATCATAAC
>CAQBGY010000050.1 GCA_948759685.1 uncultured Eubacterium sp. | reverse complement strand
CATCCTGCCTGAAGAAACCAGTAAGTAAACGCTGCTCCGCCTATCAACGGTACAATAACACCTGATACTGCAATAATAAATGATGCTAATCCGCACTTCTTCAATTCCTTTATATCTGTCTCCAGACCGGCACAGAACATCAATACAATAACCCCTATCTCTGCCAGGTTATTAATAAAAGATGTCTGATAAAGTGTCAAATCCACTAATTGAAAACTGCCAATATGAACTCCCGATAATAGATTTCCCAGTATCGCCGGTCCTAAAACCAGTCCTGCCAACAATGCTCCAACAACCTGCGGCATATGAAACCTCTTTGTTACCAGTCCAAAAACTTTAGTACTGGCTAAAATCAATGCAAGCTGCCACAAATATCCATACTTTTCCATGATGTTTTCCTCTTTCTATGTACCCTGCTGTCCTTATATTAAATGCATAAATAATAAAATGTTTACAGATAGTTTCTTTTTTCACAGCCCGATTCATAATAGCACCATCTTACCCCAAATTCAATTAATTTTATTCAGCTTTATCTTTGTTTTTCTAAAACATATTAAACTTTAACTTTATTCTGTTAATTTTTTGAAACATTTGTCTTGAAATAAAAAACAGGAAAATAAATGTCGATGCTCCATGTATCAGATTAAATACAAATCCGGTGGCATATGCTGCAAGAAAGGCAGAAAACCTTGGTTTGTCTGTATACATTACAACAGTCGCCGTATCCATTATCAGTCCATACAATACAAATGTTATAAGAAATCCATACATACTGAGTATCCATCTGTTATTAATAAACTTTTGCCCTGCTCCCTGAAAAATCCACGCCGAAATAACCCCGATAAGTCCCAGTGCAATCATCTGCCATGGCGTCCACGGACCCTGCCCAAAAAAGAAATCAGAAATAAATGCTGTCAGACATCCACTTAAGAAACCTGCTTCTTGCCCTAACATTACCGCTGTAATAATAATAACTGCAACACTGGGTTTAAACTGTGGTGTCATAAAAAACATCAACCTGCCTGCAATCGCCATGCTCGTCAAAACTGCCAGCAATACAATTTCCCTTGTCTTTGGTTTTCTTTTTTCAAAAGACCACGCAAAAACTACAATAGATATCAGAATTATTAAAATGGATATGAGATAATACTCCTTTAACATATAATATCCTCCATTTTATAAGCATTCTCTACAATTCCCTTTGACATTTTTGCCACTGTCGTTGTATAAAACCTGTTATTTACAAAAAACTCCCTAACATCTGATTCTGAGATAAGACTGCCATTGGCAAAAAGCCCGCACCGGTCCACAAACTCTCCACAGAAATCTAAATCATGACTAACTATGATAATCGTTTTTCCACTTGCTGCCAGACATTTTAAAAATCTTCCCAACTCTTCTTTAAAAATATTATCCATCCCCTTTGTCGGCTCATCCAATAGTAAAATATCCGGCTCTTTAGACAATATTTTTGCAAGCGCTGCTTTCTGCTGTTCACCACCGCTTAAATCATAAGGATGCATCTTCATAAGTGCTTCCAATTTCATTTCCTTTATCATTTTATCAGAAACATTTTCCAACTCCTCTGAAACAGTCTCCCTTTCAAATAAAATCTGTACATTATGCGGCAGTAACACTGCCTTTCCGTTCATTTTCAACTTACCTCTGTATGCCTTCAAAATTTTAGACAACAAAAGAAGCGTGGTTGTCTTCCCTGTTCCGTTTCCTCCAAGAATCGCAAAGATTTCTCCTTTTTCAACTTGCAGATTTAATCCCTGAACAATATCACGACCATTTTTTTCATAACGAAACCAAATATCCTTACATAAAACACTGTATTGTTTTTTTCGTGTTCCTTTATCTTTGTTCTTTTCAGAATCTATCCCGTTTAACTCTTTTTTTCTCTTACGATTCCAATTGTTTTCCAGCCATCTTCGTCCCTCAGCTACAGATATAGGGACTTCTCCTTCACTCTGCCCAAAAATCCTGCTTGGCACAGGCATTAAAGGCTCTATATCCATAGACAGACCTTTTTTCACCACTTCTCTTATTTTACCATAATCACTTACTTCACCTTTTTCTAACACCAGCACTTTGTCTGCCTTTTTTAAAACATAATTCAGACGATGTTCTGAAATAATTACAGTAATGCCAAAATCTTCATTTATTTTCTTTAATATATCTAAGAATCTTTCTGCTGCAATCGGATCTAACTGAGCTGTTGGTTCATCTAAGACAAGCACTTCCGGACCCATTACCATAACTGCTGCCAGATTCAATAGTTGTTTCTGCCCCCCTGACAACGAGTCCGTATCTTCGTTGTACCAGCCGGTAATATCAAAATACTCTGCGATTTCTGCTGTCTTAGCACGTATATATTCACTTTTCTCCCCAAAATTCTCTAATCCAAATGCCAGTTCATGCCACACTTTATCTGTCACAATCTGATGTTCCGGATTCTGCATGACATAACCTATTTTTTTTGCCTGCTCTTCATCTGTCATTTCCTCTATATTCTGACCGTCAAAGCTTACTGTCCCTTCAACATTTCCTGCCGGTCTGATTTGTGGTTTCAAACATCGCAGAAATGTCGTTTTGCCACAGCCGGACTTTCCACACACAACAATGAACTGCCCTTTTTCAATACTTAGAGAGACATTCTTCAGACTTTGTTTATCAGATACTTTATATTTAAAACTTAAATCTTTGATTTCAATCTGCGCCATCTTAATCCCTCCCTGATATTAATAAAAACCGGTATCAAACATAACAATGCATAAAGAATATAAACAAAAATATTTCCTTTATAAGCGATATATGGATAGTAATATGTAAAAACCATATCTTTGCATGATGCCCATAAAATAATACCTGCAAATACAATAATCCATATCATCACACCAATATCCCGTTTTTCTATTTTGTAATTACTGTAGTTTGTCCTTTTCCTTACTCCAAACCCTCTGGCTTTCATCGAGTCTGCTGTATCAATCGAATTCTCCAATGCCCATGTTGTTGTTATAGAAAAAACTTTGCTGCCTCTCTTTATTTTTCTAATAAATTTTTCTCCTTCATCTTCATTGACCGAAGAAACCTCTTTATAGTGTTTCATGTATTTTGGTATAAATCTCAATATCATAGAAACAAGTAATGCCACATGAGGCACAAATTTTCCCACTGCTCCAAAAAATCTTTCTATCCCCATTATCTGATAAAACGTAGAAAACCATATAAGCATACTGCATATAATCGCAGAAGACACAATACCATATATAATCGACTCCAACGTCACCGGATTACCGGTAAACAAATAGAATAACAATGTTCCTCCTCTATGAGAAAACAATGGATTTATAAAGGACGAAACGAAAAAAACGAAACTTACTATCAACAGATACTTTACTCCTTCCCGTCCTTTTAAACAAAAGTAATAAGCCAATGCTGAAAATATAGAAATCAGCACCAGCCCTAACTGCATCTGAAACATAGTAAGTCCTAATACTACCAAATAATATATGAAATTTACTAACGGATGAAATCTTGAAAACTCATCTTTCATTATCTTAAGTCCTCACCTAAATCGCACGTATAGTGCCATTCTATTTTGTCACCGGCTTTTACCTTATACTCACTGCAGCTTTTTTGCTGATACTCCCCATTCACACAATACAGCCACCCTGACTGTCCTCCACAGGAAAATTCGTAAATATTATCAATTCCTTCTATATAGGCATTCGTTCCTGTGAAAGATGCTTCCATTAATATATTGTTCTTTTTTAATTCTCTGGAAAGAACATCATAAACACTGTCATCTTTTTTGAAAGAAACCTCTTGTTCCTTCAATATAACGCCATCTTTCGGAATATGCGCTTTTAATCCATCATCCAGATCGTCTAAATTATCATAAATTGTAGAACATTCTACTAATATTGTGCAGTTTCCTGCAGTCTCCTTTATCTCATCTTCTGACTTACCTTTTGTGCATCCGCCAAAAATCAGACAGACTGTGATAAGCATAATAAAAAAATTATTTTTTCTTTTCAAAAATATTCCTGCTGCAGTTAATCCCAAAACTCCTAAAATTATTCCAAGCCATTTATAATTCTTCGCTGGTTTGTTATTCTGCATCATTTTTTCTTTTGTCATATTTTCCTGACTGTTTTTCTCTTCAGTCTCTTCTATCAGCGTTTCTGGTGTTTTTTTATTCTTTCTCTTCAATTTCTTTTTTGCTTTATTATTTTCCGCCAAACCTTCTTGTGTTTCCTTCACACTCGTATCTGTATTCTTCTGTAAGGAATCACCTGTTTTGTTTTGTCCTGTTATATCAATCTTTCTTGATGCTCTCTTTTTATTACTTTTCTGATTTAAGGAAATATTATCTTTTCGTTTCTTCTCTTTTGTCTTGTTCTTAAACGAATTTTTATTGTCGTTCATGTTATATAAACCATTTTCATCTGACAAACTTCTATAGTATGCCGTCAGTGAGTACATTGCCTGTTCCGTCGACATCTGATTTACAAAACTGTCTTCTGTATGTTTAAAACCACCATCCTGATAATATTGTAACAATCCATCCAATACTGTATGATTATCTTTTATAAAACGATTATCTGATACCTTAATATCCAATGCTGTCAAAGCTGCTAATACCTGAGCGGTACTTTCACAATTTTCACTTCCTCCACTGGAAAAAGCCCCGGATTTATTTTGTCTGGCTGATAACATTTTCACACCACTCTCAATAGCATTCTCCACCTTTTTCTGCTTACGATACTTTGACAGTGCCTGTAATACCATTGCAGTCACATCTGCTTCTGATTTTTTTCCTGTAATCGCCCATCCACCATCATTTAACTGATTATCCAGCAATATAGAAATCAATTTTTCCCGTGTTGTTTTTTCTCCTGTATATTCTTTTGCTGTATCCGGAATTTCATAATTTCCACAATCAAATGCCAGCAGACAAAACGCCACACTATTCATTCCCGTTTTTACAACATGATCTAATTCTGCTAATGGCCTAAGCAGATTATATCCTGCAAAATTATCCGGTGCAGTATTTACAGATGTCAATGCCAATACTACCCTTGCATATTCCGTATACTTATTTTTTGATAAAACACCATGACATTTCTCCACTTCAGATTTCAGATTATTCAAATATATATTTAAATAAGATTCCGTCAATGTCCCATATCTGGCAAGCCCCATAATAAGCCACTCCCCACCTACGCTGCCATAGGTGGGACTAGCTACTTTACTTATTTCATATTCAGATATTTTATCAAGATAATTCTTCGTCTGTGATTTCGTCAGAATCGTACTTCCCTGTGCAGGCACAGCAAATACCAATAGGCATATAAACGCTATACCTACTACGGAAATATATTGAATTAACTTGTTCCAACATCTGCTCATCTTTCGCCTGCTTTCTTTTTATTTTTTTACTTTCAAAGATTTTACTTTACTCCACCTGCCAAAACTCTTTTTTCCTTTTATTATTCTGTAGGCTCTGACTTTCACATAACACCGAACTTTTTTTGAAAGTTTCTTCGTTGTATAAGTAGTCTTTGTAGTCGTTTTCACTTTGCTCTTTTTAAATTTCTTATTTGTTGCATACCGGTACTGATAACCTTTTGCCCCGGTTACTTTATTAATCTTTATTTTTACTTTATACTTTTTAACATTCGTTAATTTTTTTATTGTTACTCTTTTTAATGGTGCAATCGTAGTAGTTTCCGGTGTTGTTGGTGCTGCAGTGGTTGTCTCCGGCTCTGTTGTTTCCTCTACATAACCCAGATTTAGCAATGCTTTATCTACTTCTTCCTGTGTAGCATCATACTTTTCAAGAACTCTGACTGCCTCTGCTCTTGCCTCTTTCAATTCTCCTTCCGCATCAACACCTGCTGCCTGCTTCATCAGCTTATCCTTATCAGCTAACTTTGCACTTTCAATATTATCATACCAACTGTGAAATCCTAAATCAGCCCCTCCTGCATATACACTAAACTGTATTCTTACAACATCACCATCTTTCACAGGCTGAGAACTCATTCCATTACTCGATTCTTTATTATTAATGCTATACAACCAGCCGGACAATTCTGTATAAGAACCAGTTCCTAATTTCTGTTCATCCTCAAATAATTTATTTGTACTGGTATTTGTTGGTGCATCATAATGATAAACATAACCGCTTCCATAATCAACATCAATACTTGCCATATCCTGAATCGTCTGTGGAATATTTATAGCACCTGTATCTGCATTGCTGATGCTCTCTAAATAATATCCATATTCACTTGTTGTTCCATTTAGTTTGATGTTCTTTTCCTCTGCTGCTTTTTCTAATACATCCTGTACAGACGCCCCTTCATTAAGTTCTACTATCATCGGTTCTACTAAGAAACCTTGTCCAATTGTAAATCTCTCAATACTCATAGTAACCTTAATTGTTTTTGCTTCTTCTGCAAATGTAACAGTAATTGTAGATAAAACCATCGCCAATACAATCACTGCTGACAAAACCTTTTTTGTAATTCTGTTCATTTTATCCTCCTTCTGCCATTGATAATTTCCAGAAATGAATAAAAGAAAAGCCCTGCAAAATTGCAAGACTAAAAAAGCTGTCTGACAGACCTTCATCATCTGTCAGATAACATATATATCCTCTTCGCCTTGCCTGCGAATTCTGGTTTGTTGTGTTGACATATCCTGACTTAAGTTCATTCTACTAAAAGCGCCTTCCAGGACTCTCCCGTGGCATTTTGCTTTGTTCGTCCCTCATACAGTAGAGAAAGACTGTGCCGGATTCACACCGGACTTCCCTTAAACTGGCGACAGATTATTTTTCTTATCCCAGACCACAACAATTTATATCAAATTGACCTAATTATTGTAACTTATGTGACATTTGATGTCAAATTTATTATTCTCATGTATTTTGTTTCCATCTATTCCCTGACTTTTACTTTTCTTCTGCACATTATTTTACAAAAAATTACCCCTGCCAAAGTACTAATTGTTGTTGCCAATATCGCCGGCGCTACAATCGATGCAGGACTTTGGGAATGATACTGGCTTCTATATGCAATCATATTAACAGGAATCAGCTGCAGAGAAGATATATTTATTACTAAAAAAGTACACATTTCATTTGTCGATATGTGACCGGGGATAACTTTCCCATTTTGAGGAATTGGATCCTTTGACAATTCCTCCATAGCTTTTAAACCTGCCGGAGTAGCAGCCCACCCCAGACCTAACAGGTTTGCAATAATATTCGTCGTAATATGTGGTCTTGCTTTATGTTCTTTTGGCATATTAGGAAATAACCATCTTACAACAGGTTCTAATCCCTTTTCTGCTTTCCTTATCAATCCCGAGTTTTCCGCCACTTTCATAAAACCCATCCACATACTCATGATTCCCAGCATTGTAATGCAAAGTTTTACTGCTTCTTCCGCTGACTCTATTGCACCGTTACCCACCTGTTCTATTGTTCCTGTCGCTACACCATATATTACTCCGATAACAATCATAAACGCCCAGATATAATTAAGCATATTATCCTCTTTATATACTATTTGCTAACATCATATTACGTATCAATTTGTCCTATGACAAAAAAATTTTTTTATAGTTTTTTTCTGTTATTTTTAGTAAATATTGCTATATATTCATGTAAAAATGCAATATTTGCTTTACTTTTACCCAATCTTGTTAATAACCTTATTTAAAACACAAAAATATGCCTGTACTTTTTTGTTTTTATAAAAAAAGTTTGTTAATTTTTCATTCCTCTCTTTTCTTGACTAAAATTTCCATTCGTTTTAATATGATACCCGAATGAAGGATGACACATATCCTATTCAAGGAGTAGCATTTTCAAATTAAGGAGGTATTTAAAATGAAAACCGTTACTGTAAACTTGAATTCAATTGAAAAAGTAAAGTCCTTCGTAAAGGACATTACAAAATATGATAATGATTTTGATTTAGTTTCCGGGCGTAACTTAATTGATGCAAAATCTGTTATGGGAATTTTTGCTCTTGATTTATCAAAACCATTGCAGCTCAACATTCACTCACAAAATCATGGTGATAAAATTGCTGAGGAACTAAAAGATTATATTTGCTAACTATCAATTGAATTTATAAAGCGGCCAGGCCGCACACCCCTACGAGAAAAGGGAAGTATATGTCAACATATGTTGTCCTATACTTCCCTCTTTTCCTTTTTACTCAATCAACTGATTATAAATATCCCGCTTAGATACTCCTCTGTCTTTTGCAGTCAGTTTCATCGCTTCCTTTTTGTCGTTACCCTGCTCAATATAATAGTTTACATGTTCTTTTATGGTCATCTCTTCCCACTGTTTTCGCTTTTCCTCTTCTAACTCTTCCTCCGGCTTTCCGGCAATAACCAGCACATACTCACCCTTAGGCTCTTTCTCCTGATACAATTCTATTGCTTCTGTGATTGTAGTCTGAAACGCTTCCTCAAATTTCTTCGTAAGCTCTCTGCATATCGTTATCGGTCTGTCACCCAGAACTCTTTCCAGTTCTTTTAGAGTCTTTGTCAATCTGTGTGGTGCCTCATAAATGATAATTGTCCTTGTTTCTTTCTCGAGATTCTCCAACACCTTTGCTTTTTCCTTTTTATCCTTTGGCAGAAAAGCCTCAAAAACAAAACGTCTCGTCTTCTGCCCGGACATCGTAAGTGCCGTAACACAGGCTGCTGCCCCTGGAAGTGATGTCACTTCTACACCCGCTTCGAAACACTGCCGCACCAGCTCCTCTCCCGGATCAGAAATTCCAGGTGTTCCTGCATCTGTAATCAAAGCAATATTTTTACCCTGCAGCATTTCTTCTACCAATGCCTTTGCCTTATCATATTTATTAAACTCATGATAACTGGTCATTGGAGTACTTATATTAAAATGATTTAACAGCTTGATACTATTTCTTGTATCTTCTGCTCCGATTAAATCAACTTCTTTTAATGTTCTTACTACCCTATATGTAATATCTTCCAAATTTCCTATTGGGGTAGCACATAAATACAATTTTCCTGCCATATTTCTTCCCTGCTCTACTTCAAATCAAACTACTTCTTAAGCGTACAAAGACTTTTATATCTTTCCATATATTCTCAAAATTTCTTCCGTATATTCTCCCTGTGACTGATAAACAATTAATGGAGCTTCTACTTTCATCATTGACCCGCCTCCACGTCGTCCCTCTACTAAAATCATATTGGCGTCTTTATTCTCAAATGGATGCACCATTCTGAGACGTTTGGGCTCTATTTTATACTCATGCATGAAACGGATAATCTCAACCAATCTCCTCGGTCTATGTACCATGTAGAATCTTCCACCAGGCTTTAAGACTTTTGCTGTCTCCCGGATAACATCCTCTAAATTACACTTTATTTCATGCCTTGCAATCGCTTTTGGCTCTTCAAAGTTTTTCAATCCATGATGCTCTGTCATATAGGGTGGATTACAAGTTACAATATCAAAAGCGGCTCCGCCAAAAATATTCGAAGCCTCTTTTATATCACCTTTTACAATATCTATTTTATCCTGCAAATCATTGAGAAGAACGCTTCTCTCCGCCATATCGGCACTTTCTTCCTGAATCTCAAGTCCGGTAAAATGCTCTCCCTCAGTCTTCGCCTCTAACAGTAACGGTATAACTCCCGTTCCTGTACCAAGATCAAGGACCTTTTCTCCTTCCCTCACCTCTGCAAATCCTGTCAAAAGCACGGCATCCATACCAAAACAAAACCTATTTTTGTCCTGTATTATCTTATATCCCTTGCGCTCAAGTTCATCAATGCGCTCTCCATCTTTTATTTTCACTTCCACAATTATTTCCTCAATAGAAATCTATTTATCCTAATCTCAATTAGTCTAATTTAGAACCTTCAGAATCCTCTAGTCCTTTTAACTCTTTCAGCTCCTCTGCGGCCAAATCAAACTTCTTTTTCTTTGGCTTAAACTTCAATTCCTTAATAGCGTATTCTTTTACTTCCCTTTCGTCATTCTGTTCAATAACAATCTTAACTTTCTGACGAAGTACATTAACACTAACTACTTCACCCTTAAATCCATCAAAAGTTTTTACAAACTCACCTACATCCGGTAGATTTGAATTTAAGTGCTCGTACGCTTCCTGCTCATTTTTTAGACAGCACATTAATCTGCCGCATATTCCTGAAATCTTTGTCGGATTTAATGACAGATTCTGCTCTTTTGCCATTTTAATAGATACCGGAATAAATTCTGACAAATATGTGTTACAACACAATGGTCTTCCACAAATGCCCATTCCGCCTAACATCTTTGTCTCATCTCTGACACCAACCTGTCTCAACTCAATTCTTGTTTTAAATACAGCTGCCAAGTCCTTAACTAACTCTCTAAAATCAATTCTTCCATCTGCTGTAAAATAAAATAAAACTTTATTATTGTCAAACGTATACTCTGTATCAATTAATTTCATTTCAAGACCATGTTTCACAATCTTTTCTTTACATATCTTGAATGCTTTTTTTTCTTTTTCTATATTCTCCTCTGCCTTTTTATCATCTTCCGGTGTTGCCACTCTCATTACAGGTTTTAAAGGCATAATCACATCTTCTTCTGTAACTTCTTTTATATCTTCCACCACGTAACCATATTCTACGCCTCTGGCAGTTTCAACAATAACATGGTCTCCCTTTTTTATATCCAATTCAGCCGGGTCGAAATTATAAATTTTTCCTGCCTGTCTGAATCTTACTCCAATTACTTTTATCATTTCTTAATCCTTTCCTTTATCGTCAAAAACAGAACTTCCATTGTCACGTCAAAATTTACATTTGACTTTATTCTGTTTTGTGAAACATCTATCGCTTTTAAAATCTTATTTAAACCCGAATAATCTATTTTCCCTGACATCTCCTCAATAAGTTTGTAATCGTCTTGGAATATCAGGCTGTCGATATCCTTTATTGCCTTATACAAAAGAACGTCCCGAAACCAGATTCTCATAAGACTGAAATATTCTTCTATCTGCTTTTTAAAAGAAGCAGCTTCTTTCACATAGTTTGAAATAATATCCATACCTGCGCGCTCAAGAGCTCCTAACATTCCTGTCACACGCTGCTTTAACTCCTTAAAATCTTCCGAAGTGGCAAGTTTAATTGCTTTCCCGGGATTTCCTCCACTAAAAACTGCTGCAACATTCGCTTCATAATTACTCACATTGTACTGTGACATCAGTTGATTTTTAATAATTTCTTCCTTTACAGGCCGCATATTCAAAAGAACACATCTGGACAATATCGTTGGAAGAAACATGTCCGCATTCGTCGTAAGCAAAATAATAATAGCATATTCCGGTGGTTCTTCAATCGTCTTTAATAACGCATTCTGTGCCTGCACTGTCATCTTTTCACTGTCATCAACAATATAAATTTTATATCTGCTGCTATATGGCTTTATATCAATATCATCATTAATCTGTTCTCTGATTTCATCAACACCGATTCCTGACTTTTCATAAGTAACATATTTAATATCCTGTTGATTTTTTGAGTCTGTCTGTTTACAGGACTTACATTCCCCACAGGCTCTTCCTGTTACAACTTTATTTGAATCTTCCATACCAAAATCAAATTGCAGATCATTGTCAGCATAAAATTCCGGATTATTTTCCACGCACTGTAACGCTTTCGCAAACGATACCGCTAATCGCATCTTTCCTGTGCCCTCTTCTCCATTAATAATGTAAGCATGAGAAATCTTTCCCATCTTAATTGCATTTTCAAAATGCTTCGTTATATGGTTTTGACCTAAAACTCTTGCTGATTCCATAATAACCTTTCACAATTTATATACAATAATGAAATCTACTAATTGCTTATAAATACAAAATGTGCTTTCTCGTTTTCAACATTGCCATCTTTAATAATATCATATTTCTTTCATTGTTTCCACAATTTCAGCAATGCACTTACCTAAATCCTGATTCCTGTATCTTTTGCAAATTCCTGCTCCCACAATATTTTCTTCTTTGAAATCTTCCTCGTCAGCCAGAAAACGTCTGCAAAGTTCTGCATATTTTGGCTCACTTTGCTGTCTTTCTCTCTTTACTGCCCTCTCAAGTCTTTCACCACTCTCCACCTCTATATAAATAGGAACAACTACATCCGTTCCATAATATTTTACCATATCATTGTAAGATTCCAATGTTCCAATATATAGATAATTTCCCTTCCCTAAGTCAATCTGCCCATCATCTGCCGTAAAGTAACTCCACTTTCCATGAACCGTGTTATAATCTCTGCACTCTATAACCATTCCCTTTTCTTTCATCTCATCGAGCCTGTCTTCTGATACAAAGTGATATTCTACTCCCTCTGTTTCTCCCACACGCATTGGTCTGGTTGTATATCCTACTACTGTTCTTAAATTTAATTCCTTATTGTCTTTTAAATATCGAAAAATTGTGTCCTTTCCACTGCAACTTTTACCCAAAACAAAAAATATTTTTGACATAATAACTCCAATTCTATTTGTCCTCTGTGACAACTTTAATTTTATCTTTCTCTATTCCCTTAACATTTAATTTTGCTTCTTTGTAATATTTTATCTGCTCTATTACTTTTTTCGTAATTATCTCTCCCGGAACGATCAATGGAATCTCCGGTGGATATACATACACATACTGTGCTGAAATTTTACCTTCTGACGTTTCAAAAAACTCTTCTACTGATTTTTTGTTTTTTGCCTCATATATAGACATCACCGATATATCTTTTTTTTCTGAACTTCTGCTATTGATAATAATTTTTTCTTTTACTGATAAACTCTCCTGCATCGAATCTTTCAATTTTCTATCTATTTCTTCTAAAGCTTCTGCCAATTTTAAAATTTGATCCAAATCATCGCACATCGTCGTCATTCCCAGTACATACTTTGCAGAAGTCATCTCCATTTCAAAACCATATTTTTGTCTCAGTTCTTCCTCAAATTCCTTCCCGTCCATTTTATATGTATTTAAAAATATTGAAAGTTTACATATATCAAAATCAAAAACACCATTTTCCCCAACACATTCTTTTCCAAGAACTTTTATATTTTCTAAATTATTAACTTTCGTATAAAATCTGTCTAATGTTATTAACAATTTTTCCAGCCTTATTCTTCCATTATGTTGTAATTCCCTAATACATTTATCAAGACTTGCCATTAATACATAAGAAGGGCTGCTGGATTGATATATCGCAAGAGTATCCTGTATTTTATCTGCCTCTATCATGTTTCCACATAAATGCAGCAAAGCGGTCTGCGTCATTGCGGGCAGAGTTTTATGTGCACTTTCAATAACAATATCTGCACCTAACTTATATGCCGGTTTGGGCAACTGCTCGTGTATCCCCAAATGTGCCCCATGAGCCTCATCAACAATCAATATACTATCATATCTATGTACAATTTGCGCAATACTCTCAATATCAGAAACAATACCCTCATATGTTGGACTGGTAATTACTACTGCCTTAATCTTCTCTCCGGAATCCTTTGCCTTTTTTAGTTGTTCTTCTATATCTTTTGGATTATATCCTCCATGTATGCCATATTCTTTTATAAATTGTGGATAAATATATTCTGCTTTTAAATTCCTAAGTTCTATCGCATTGTATACTGCTTTGTGACAATTCCTTCCTATAATAATACTGTCTCCAATACCCGTCACAGCATGAATCGCCGCTAACAAACCACAAGAACTCCCATTTACTAAAAACCATGTTTTATCCGTTCCAAAAAATCTACTGGCATTATCCATTGATTTTTTAATAATTCCCTCCGGATGATGAAGATTGTCAAATTCACTTATCTCCGTAATATCAATTTCATATGGGTCAACCAATAATTTATCCTCTCTCTTATGTCCTGGCATATGAAATGGATACTTTCCACATTTTCTATATTCAATTAGTTTTGTATACAATCCTTTATCACTCATAGGCTTGATTATAGCATAAAAAAAAAAGGATTACGATAAATAATCCTTCTTTTCAATCTATTTTATCTCAAAAACTAACTTATATCTTTACATTTTCTTATTTTAAGGTAAAAACAGTGCCCAGTTCCGGAATCGAACCAGAGACACGAGGATTTTCAGTCCTCTGCTCTACCAACTGAGCTAACTGGGCATTGAGTTGCGGGAATAGGATTTGAACCTATGACCTCCGGGTTATGAGCCCGGCGAGCTTCCAGACTGCTCCACCCCGCGATGATATTAAATTATATTCACTTTTTAGAAAAATATTCTAAAAAGATAATGGGCAGAGAAGGATTCGAACCTTCGAAGGCGGTGCCAACAGATTTACAGTCTGCCCCCTTTGGCCACTCGGGAATCTGCCCATAATAACTAAGAAAGCGATTAATGCGTTAAAATAATCGAGTCGAGCTTGCTCGAATGAGATTATATTTAATGCAGAAATCATTTGCAAAGCAAATGACAGTGAGCAAACTTGTTTGCAAACTGCTTTCTTATTTAGACAGTAGTAATAACTACTCTCTTAAACAAAAAAGACTGCTTTCTCATGTTAAAGCCGATGAACGGACTCGAACCGTTAACCTGCTGATTACAAATCAGCTGCTCTGCCAATTGAGCCACATCGGCATATTCACTTATTATCACTGCACATTTTCATGTACGAGTGGGACCTACAGGGCTCGAACCTGTGACCCCCTGCTTGTAAGGCAGATGCTCTCCCAGCTGAGCTAAGATCCCAAAATTCTAAAAAAGAGGATGAGAAAGCCTTTTTGCTTTCGACCTCCTCAGTATAAAATAAATATATTAAGAAAGCGACCCGGATGGGGTTCGAACCCACGACCTCCGCCGTGACAGGGCGGCGCTCTAACCAGCTGAGCCACCGGGCCATCATGAATGTATTGTACACTCAAAACCACATACTGAAATCTCTTACATCCAGAGGATAACTCCTCTTCCTTCCTTTATGGATAAGCCCTCGACCTATTAGTATCAGTCAGCTGCATACATTACTGCACTTCCACCTCTGACCTATCAACCTCGTCGTCTTCAAGGGGTCTTAATTCTTACGAATGGGATATCTCATCTTGAGGGGGGCTTCACGCTTAGATGCCTTCAGCGTTTATCCCTGCCGGACTTGGCTACCCTGCCATGGCGTTGGTCGCCAACAGGTACACCAGCGGTCCGTCCATCCCGGTCCTCTCGTACTAAGGACAGCTCCTCTCAGATATCCTGCGCCTGCGCCGGATAGGGACCGAACTGTCTCACGACGTTCTGAACCCAGCTCGCGTACCGCTTTAATGGGCGAACAGCCCAACCCTTGGGACCTACTACAGCCCCAGGATGCGATGAGCCGACATCGAGGTGCCAAACCACTCCGTCGAT